>CAXTDA010000030.1:11163-15213 GCA_964242935.1 uncultured Burkholderiaceae bacterium
GGGCGGTGGGCCGGGGAGGGGGCGAGCGCAGCGAGCGTTGAGGCTCGCCTTCGACGAACCCCCATCCCGGCCTCCCCGGACGGAAGGGAAAGGAGCAATCACACCGTGGAGTTCTTCCTCATCTCCCTGTTGAACGGCGTCAGCTACGGGCTGCTGCTGTTCATGCTGTCGAGCGGGCTCACGCTGATCTTCAGCATGATGGGCGTGCTGAACTTCGCGCACGCCGCGTTCTACATGCTGGGCGCCTACATCGCGTACCAGATCAGCGTGTGGGTCGGCTTCTGGCCGGCGTTGTTCATCGCCCCGATCGTGGTTGGTGTCGCGGGTGCCGCGTTCGAGCGCTATTCGCTCAGGCGCGTCCACAAGTTCGGTCACGTGCCCGAGCTGCTCGTCACGTTCGGCCTGTCGTATTGCATCAGCGAGTTCGTGCAGCTGATCTGGGGCCGCGCGCCGGTCGACTACCGCATTCCCGCGGCGCTCGACGGCCCGCTGTTCACGATCTACACGACGACGTTCCCGGCCTACCGCGGCTTCATGATGCTGGTCGCGGTGCTGATGCTGATCGCGGTGTACCTGCTGTTCACGAAGACCCGCATCGGCCTCGTGATCCAGGGCGCGCTGTCGCATCCGGACATGGTCGAGGCGCTCGGCCACAACGTGCCGCGCGTGTTCATGATGGTGTTCGGCGGCGGCTGCGCGCTGGCGGGGCTCGCGGGCGTCATCGGCGGCAACGCGTTCGTGACCGAGCCCGGGATGGCGCTGACCGTCGGGTCGATCATCTTCGTCGTGGTCGTGGTCGGGGGGATGGGGTCGCTCGCCGGCGCGTTCATCGCGTCGCTGCTGATCGGCGTGGTCCAGACGTTCGCGGTCGCGCTCGACTATTCGTTCGTGACGCTGTTCGCGAAGGGCGGCATGACGTTGACGCCCGGGAGCTTCGGCTATCCGGTCCTGAAGCTGACGATCTCGCAGGTCGCACCGATCATGCCGTACCTGCTGCTGGTGTTGATCCTGATCTTCAGGCCACGCGGCATCATGGGGAAGCGCGATGACTGACCTCACGGCCGGCGCGACGCGCGATGCCGAGACGCCGCCCGACGCGGAAGGCGGGCGGGACATCAAGTTCGTGCCGATCGACGTCGGCAGGACGGCGCTCTGGGTGTTCTTCGTGCTGGCGCTGCTGGTCTCGCCGCTGATCTTCAAGTCGAGCCTGTCGCTGACGGTCCTGTCGCAGATCGGCACGGTGATCATCGTCTGCCTGTCGTACAACATGCTGCTCGGCCAGTGCGGCATGCTGAGTTTCGGCCACGCCGTCTACGTCGGGCTGGGCGCATTCATCGCGATCCACGTGATGAACGCGATCACCGCCGGCAGCTTCTCGATGCCGATCTCGCTGGTGCCGCTGGTCGGCGGGCTCGCCGGCGCGTTCTTCGGCGTGCTGTTCGGCTACGTGACGACGAAGAAGTCGGGGACCACGTTCGCGATGATCACGCTCGGCATCGGCGAGCTCGTCGCGGCCAGCTCGCTGATGCTGCCCGAGTTCTTCGGCGGCGAGGCGGGCATCACCACCAACCGCGTGATCGGCCAGCCGGTGCTCGGCATCACGTTCGGCCCGCAGATCCAGGTCTACTACCTGATCGCGATCTGGACGCTGCTCTGCACGGTGCTGATGTACGCGTTCACGCTGACGCCGCTCGGCCGGATGGCGAACGCGGTCCGCGACAACCCCGAGCGTGCCGAGTTCGTCGGCTACAACACGCAGCGCGTCCGTTACCTCGTCGTCATCATCGCCGGCTTCTTCGCCGGCATCGCGGGCGGCCTCGGCGCGATCAACTTCGAGATCGTCAGCTCCGAGAACGTCGGCACCGTGCGCTCGGGCGCCTACCTGCTGTTCACGTTCCTCGGCGGCGTCGGTTTCTTCTTCGGGCCGATCATCGGCGCGGTGATCTTCGTGCTGTCGTTCGTGATGCTGTCCGAACTGACGAAGGCGTGGCTGCTGTACCTCGGGATCTTCTTCCTCCTGATGGTCATGTACGCGCCCGGCGGCATCGCGAGCATCATCATGACGAACCTGCGCGTCGCGAAGTTCGGCAAGTTCGGCCGCATGTGGCTGCCGTATCTGCTCGTGATCGTCGCCGCGGTGCCGCTCTTCATCGGCGCGGTATCGCTGATCGAGATGCTGTACCACCTGCAGCTCGAGTCGGCGAGCGGGAGCGAGATGCGGCTCTTCGGGCAGAACGTCGACACCGCGTCGACCGGCGCCTGGCTCGTCGCCGCGGCGATCGCGGCGGTCGGCTTCGGGGCGATGGCATTCGCGTCGCGGCGCTTCAAGGTCGCGTGGGGCAGCGCGCAGGCCGAGATCCAGGAACGCATCGAACGGAGCCTGGTATGAGCGCGACGACGGAACGCGCGACGCGGGCGGACAGCGCCGGCGCGCCGGCGATCGAGCTGCGCGACGTGCGGAAGAGCTTCGGCAAGTCGGAGATCATCCGCGGCGCGAACCTCGCGATCCCCGCCGGCGAACGCCACGCGGTGATCGGCCCGAACGGCGCCGGCAAGTCGACGCTGTTCAACCTCATCTCGGGGCGCTTCGGCGTCTCGTCGGGCGACATCCTGCTCGGCGGCAGCAGCACGATCGGCCTGTCGCCGTTCGAGATCAACCGGCTCGGGCTGTCGCGAAGCTTCCAGATCACGAACATCTTCCCGAAGCTGTCGGTGTTCGAGAACCTGCGCTGCGCCGTGTTGTGGTCGCTCGGCTACAAGTACTCGTTCTGGCATTCGCTCGCGCGCCTGCGCGACGTGCGGATGCGCGCCGAGGAAGTGCTCGACCTGATCGGCCTCCGCCGCCGGCACGACGTCGCGGCCGGGATGCTGACCTACGCCGAGCAGCGCGCGCTCGAGATCGGCATCACGGTCGCGGGCGGCGCCGACGTGATCCTGCTCGACGAACCGACCGCCGGCATGAGCCGGTCCGAGTCCGACCACGCGGTCGACCTGATCCGCCGCGTGACGGTCGGGAAGACGCTGATCATGGTCGAGCACGACATGAGCGTGGTCTTCGGCCTCGCGGACCGCATCTCGGTACTGGTCTACGGCGAGGTCGTCGCGACCGACACGCCGACCGCGATCCGTTCGAACAAGAAGGTGCAGGAGGCGTATCTCGGCGCGCATGCCGAGGAGGAGCACGCATGAGTGCCGTCCCGGTCGCTTCGGTATCGTCCGCGGCCGCGCCGCTGCTGAAGATCACCGACCTCCACGCCTACTACGGCAAGAGCCACGTCCTGCACGGGATCGACCTGCAGATCGGTGCCGGCGAGATCGTCAGCCTGCTCGGCCGGAACGGCGTCGGCCGCTCGACGACCGTCAAGTCGATCATGGGCCAGGTCGCGACGACCGGCTCGATCACGTTCAAGGGCGAGGAGATCAGCGGGGAGAAGGCGTTCCGCATCGCGCATCGCGGGATCGGCTACGTGCCCGAGAACCGCGACATCTTCCCGCGCCTGACGGTCGAGCAGAACCTGGTCCTCGGCGAAAAGGGAGGAAAGAAGAGCGGTCGCTGGTCGCTCGCCGACATGTACAAGATGTTCCCGCGGCTGAAGGAGCGCGAGCACGTGCCGGCCGGCGTGCTGTCCGGCGGCGAGCAGCAGATGCTCACGCTCTGCCGCACGCTGATGGGCGACCCCGACTTCATCATGATCGACGAGCCGACCGAGGGCCTCGCGCCGAAGATCGTCGAGCTGGTTGCCGACTACCTGAAGGAGCTCAAGAACCGCGGCATCTCGGTGCTGCTGGTCGAACAGAAGCTCGCGATCGCGCTCGAGATCTCGCAGCGGGTCTACGTGATGGGCCACGGCCAGATCGTGTTCGAAGGAACGCCGGCGGAATTGAAGGCGAACCCGGCGATCCGGAAGGAGTGGCTGGAGGTCTGACCCCGCAGCGCCCGCCGAGGGGCCCCGCCGCAGGCGGGGATCGGCGCTCGCGGAGGGGTCTGTCTTGGGGGGGGGGGGCTGGCCCCCCCCCCACCCCGCCCCGGGGGCCGCACGCACCCACCGG
>CAXTDA010000030.1:15223-17502 GCA_964242935.1 uncultured Burkholderiaceae bacterium
GGGGGGGGGGGGGGGGGGGGGGGGGGGCGGCGGCGGGGGGGGGGGGGGGGGGTGGGGGGGGGGCTGCCGCCCCCCCCCAATACACCGAACGGAGTGACGAACGAGCCCCTCGGGTCGACGCCGGTCTGCTCTCGTCGGATCCGATCGGCAAAAAGGCACGATCGTTCTATTTTGCTATCATCTCGCCGCCCGGCTCGCAGGTCCGCCGGGCGCCTCCGGCAGCCGCATCGTTCGGTGCCGATCACGATCACTCGAGGAAGCCCCTACATGACAGCAACCACGCAGGTGAAGGACGGCATCGCCGTCATCACGGTGGACAACCCACCGGTCAACAGCATGAGTCACGCGGCCCGGAAGGGCATCGTCGACGGCATGGAGCAGGCGCTGACGGACGCGTCCGTGAAGGCGATCGTGTTGACCGGCAAGGGCAAGTCGTTCTGCGCAGGGGCGGAGATCAAGGAATTCAACACGCCGGCCGCGTTCGCCGAGCCGTCGCTCGCGACCGTGATCGACGTGATCGAGAACGCGTCGAAGCCGGTCGTCGCCGCGATCAACGGGACGACGATGGGCGGCGGCCTCGAGCTCGCGCTCGGCTGCCACTACCGCGTCGCCGTCGCGGGCGCGCTGATCGCGTTGCCCGAGGTCAAGCTCGGCATCCTGCCGGGCGCGGGCGGCACGCAGCGGCTGCCGCGCGTCGTCGGCGTCGAGCTCGCGCTGAACATGATCGTCAGCGGCACGCCGATGCCGTCGGAGAAGCTGGCGAAGACGGCATTGTTCGACCGCATGGTCGAAGGCGACGTGGTCGAAGGCGCGATCGCGTTCGCGAAGGAGATCCAGGACAGGACGCCGCTGCCGAAGGTCCGCGACATCAAGATCGACTTCCCGTTCCACGAGGGCTTCTTCGCCTTCGCCCGCAACACCGTGAAGGCGGTCGCGAAGAACTATCCGGCGCCGCTGAAATGCGTCGACGCGGTCGAGGCCGCGGTCACGAAGCGCTTCGACGACGGCATCGCGTTCGAGCGCGCCTGCTTCGTCGAGTTGGTGCAGACGCCCGAGTCGAAGGCGCTGCGTCACGCGTTCTTCGGCGAGCGCGCCGCATCGAAGATTCCCGACGTTCCCGAGGACACGCCGACGCGTCCGATCAGGTCGGCGGCCGTGATCGGCGCCGGCACGATGGGCGGCGGGATCGCGATGAACTTCGCGAACGCCGGCATCCCGGTCAAGGTGCTCGAGCTGAAGCAGGAAGCGCTCGACAAGGGTCTCGGCACGGTTCGGAAGAACTACGAGAACACGATGAAGAAGGGCAAGCTGACGCAGGAGAAGTTCGACCAGCGCGTCGGCCTGATCACCGGCACCACCGATTACGCGGACATCGCGGACGCCGACATCGTCGTCGAGGCGGTGTTCGAGGAGATGGGCGTCAAGGAAGCGGTGTTCAGGAAGCTCGACGAGGTGATGAAACCCGGTGCGATTCTCGCGTCGAACACGTCGACCCTCGACGTCGACAAGATCGCCGGCTTCACGAAGCGGCCCGGGGACGTGATCGGCACGCACTTCTTCAGCCCGGCCAACGTGATGAAGCTGCTCGAGATCGTCCGCGGCCAGGCGACGGCCAAGGACGTGCTCGCGACGACGATGGGCCTGTCGAAGAAGCTGAAGAAGACCGGCGTCGTGTCGGGCGTCTGCGACGGCTTCATCGGCAACCGGATGATCGAGCAATACTCGCGTCAGGCGGGCTTCCTGCTGGAGGAGGGCGCGCTGCCCGAGCAGGTCGACCGGGCGGTCGAGAAGTTCGGCTTCGCGATGGGACCGTTCCGCATGGGCGACCTCGCCGGCAACGACATCGGCTACGCGATCCGGAAGCGCCGCTACGTCGAGAAGCCGAACATGGTGTATTCGAAGACCGCCGACCTGCTGGTCGAGATGGGCCGCCACGGCCAGAAGACGCAAGCGGGCTGGTACGACTACAAGCCCGGCAACCGCACGCCGATCCCGAACGCGCAGGTCAACGACATGATCGTCGAGGAGTCGAAGCGCCTCGGCATCGCGCGTCGGAAGATCAGCGACCAGGAGATCGTCGAGCGCCTCGTCTTCGCGCTCGTCAACGAAGGCGCGCAGATCCTCGACGAAGGGATCGCGCAGCGCGCGTCCGACATCGACATGGTGTACCTGACCGGCTACGGCTTCCCGATCTACCGCGGCGGCCCGATGTGCTACGCCGAGACGGTCGGCCTGCAGAAGGTCGTGATGAAGATGGAGCAGTTCGGCAAGGGGCCGAA
>CAXTDA010000031.1:0-2422 GCA_964242935.1 uncultured Burkholderiaceae bacterium
GCGACCGCGATCGTCATCCTCGAGAACTTCGCGACGACGCTGCAGCAGGTCATCGCGTCGACCGCGGTGAAGCACGTCGTCGTCGCCGCGGTCGGCGACCTGCTCGGCCTCGCGAAAGGGATGCTGACGAACTACGTCGTGCGCCGCGTGAAGAAGGTGGTCCCCGCGTTCAGCCTGCCCGGCGCGACGCGCTTCCCGATCGCGCTCGCGCTCGGCAGGAAGGCGACGTTCGCGCCGGTCGCGATCGGCCCCGACGACGTCGCGGTGCTGCAATACACCGGCGGCACGACCGGCGTTTCGAAGGGCGCGACGCTGCTCCACCGCACGATCATCGCGGGCCTGCTCGCGTCCGAGGCTTGGACGCTGCCCGGCCTCGCGCGAAAGAAGATCGACGGCCAGATCACCATCGTCTGCGCGCTGCCGCTCTATCACGTGTTCGCGTTCATCACGTGCGCGCTGCTCGGCATGCGGCTCGGCGGCATGAACATCCTGATCCCGAACCCGCGCGACATGGCCGGCTTCATCGCCGAGCTCGGCAAGTTCCGCTTCCACGTCTTCCCCGCGGTCAACACGCTGTTCCAGGGACTCGCCGCGCAACCCGACTTCGCGAAGCTCGACTTCTCGCAGCTCGTGATCTCGAACGGCGGCGGCACGGCCGTGCAGGAAGCGGTCGCGAAGAAGTGGCTCGCGATCACCGGCTGCCCGATCGCCGAAGGCTACGGCCTCTCGGAGACGTGCTCGGGCGTCACCTGCAACCGCACGGACACCGATGCCTTCACCGGCACGATCGGGCTGCCGCTGCCGAACGTCGAGCTCAAGATCCTCGACGACGACGAACGCGAGGTGCCGCAGGGCGAGCGGGGCGAGATCGCGATCCGCGGCCCGCAGGTGATGCGCGGCTACTGGCAGAAGGACGACGAGACCGCGAAGGTCATGACGAAGGACGGCTTCTTCAAGTCCGGCGACATCGGCATCCTCGACGAGCGCGGTTATACGAGGATCGTCGACCGGAAGAAGGACATGATCCTCGTGTCGGGCTTCAACGTGTACCCGAACGAGGTCGAAGGCGTCGTCGCCAGCCTGAGCGGCGTCCGCGAGTGCGCGGTCATCGGCGTGCCCGACAAGAACTCGGGCGAGGCCGTCATGCTGTTCGTCGTCAAGGGTGACCCGGGTCTCGACGAGGCGCAGGTCGCGGCGTACTGTGCGGCCCACCTGACCGGCTACAAGAAGCCGCGCCACATCCGCTTTCGCGACGAGTTGCCGAAGACGAACGTCGGCAAGATCCTGCGCCGCGAGTTGCGCGACGCGGTGATGAAGGAGACGGCGGGCTGATCCGTCAGGGCGGCGGTGGTCGTGCGACGCGGACACAGGCGTCGCGCCCGACGTCCGCCCGCTCGATGCCGCTCGCGAGCTGGCGATCGGCCTCGGTGATCCGCCGCGTGTCGCCGTTCATCCGCGCGCACACCGCCTGACGCAGCTTCTGCGGGTCCTGATACGACGACCAGGCCACCGACCAGACGCGTGCGGTGCCGTCGGCGGCGCCGGTCGCGAGCCTCGTGCCGCCCGGGTCGAACGCCGCGAACGCGAAGCCGTCGCCGGCGGTTCGCAGTTCGTCGAGCACTTCGCCGGTCCCGACGTCCCGGATCCGCACGATGCCGGGCATCGACGTCGTCACCAGTCGATGGCCGTCCGGGCTGAAGCGCGCCCAGCGAATCCGGTCCGGATGCGTCGTCGTCGCACCGGCCGGAGAGCCGTTGCCGCTGTCCCAGACGCGCGTGGTCGTCCTCGAGACGGTCAGGACGCGCCGGCCATCGGCGCTGAAGCTGACGTCCTGCACCCAGTCGTCGTGCGCCATCGGCTCGCCGACGCGAAGGCCGCTGCGGACGTTCCAGACTTCGGCGACGCCGGACGCCGATCCCGTCACGATCGTCTCGCCGTCCGGCGCGATGTCGGCGGACTTCACGTCGCCGTCGAGCCGGATCGCGGGTCCGAGCGGCTCCCCGGTGCCGCCGTCGACGACTTCGACGTTCGCGTGCTCGACGGCGATCACCACGCGGAGAGCCGTCCCGACGAAGCGCATCGCCATCACCGGACCGCGCAGTTTCCGGCGTGCGGAAGCCGGCTCGTCCGGGCGGTCCCATCGTTCGAGCTCGTCCTCGTTCGACACCGTCGCGATGCCGAGACCATCGGGCGCGAAGACGGCGAAGCCGATCGCGCCGTCGTGGGTCATCGCTGGTCCGATCGGTTCGCCGGTCCCGACGTCCCAGCGCTGGGCGGTGCGGTCTTCCGATGCGGTCACGAGCCGGGTCCCGTCCGCACTGAAGTCGGCCGAGATCACGCCCGCCCGGTGCCGCATCGACGGTCCGGCGCGTTCGCGCAACGCATCGACGTCCCAGAGGCGCGCGGTCCTGTCGCGGGCCGC
>CAXTDA010000031.1:2432-17165 GCA_964242935.1 uncultured Burkholderiaceae bacterium
GTCTCGTCCTACGCCCGCGAAACGGAGCTGGCCGACCCGGCGCTGATCGCCGCGCGGCGCGATGCGGCAGCGGGTCGCCGACCGGCTCGGCCCGATCGTTCCACAGCCTCGCGCGGCCGTCGGCGCACCCGGTCAGGACGAGGTGCCCTTCGCCGCCGAACGCGGCGAACAGCACGGCGCCCGGGTGCCGCAGGATCAGCACGCCTCCGTCCGACGCCGCGTCGTCGACATTCCAGATGCGCGCCGTCCGATCGTCCGACGCCGTCACGAGGGACTTGCCGTCCGGGCTGAATCCCGCCGAACGGATCCGGTCGTCGTGTTCGATCCGCGGCCCGACGACCACCCGTCGTTCGACGTCCCAGACGTCGGCGCTCTTCTGCAGGATCGCGGCGACGCGCTTCCCGTCGGGACTGAAGCTCGCGCCGGTCACGGTCGTGGGCGGGAGCATCGGCTCGCCGACCGGCTGCCCGGTGTCGACGCTCCAGACGCGGATCGCCCGGCTGGAGACCGTCACGACACGCCGCCCGTCCGGCTCGAAGTCGGCCGCGAGGACGGCGCTCTCATGCCGGAAGGCGTCGCCGATCGGGCGCCCGTTCCGGGCGTTCCACAACCGGGCGGTCTGGTCGTCGGACGCCGTGACGATGCGCGATCCGTCCGCGCTGAAGCGCGCGCCGCGGACCGGGCCGTCGTGTCGGAGCGGTTCGAACACGGGCCGCCCGGTCTCCGCATCCCAGACGCGCGCGGTGTCGTCCGCGGACGCGGTCAGGACCTGGCGGCCATCGGGGCTGAAGACCGCCTTCTCGATCGCGCCGTCGTGCCGCATCGGCTCGCCGACCGGAACGCCGGTCGCGACGTCGTAGAGGCGTGCGACCTGGTCTTCCGACGTGGTCAGCAGGCGGCGACCGTCCGGGCTGATCGCGACGGTCCGCACGACCGCCGGGTGCGGCTCGACGATCCGTGCCGTGTTGCCCCCGGCGGCGCGGACCAGCCGCGGGAACGCCAGCTCGTGACTCGGATGCAGCCAGTCGTCGCGCGTCGCGAGGACCGCGAGCCGACGGGCCTGCTCGAAATCGTCGCTCTCGATCGCCGTTTCGGCCGCGTTCGCGAGCGCGAGCGAGGCCTGGCGCGCGGCGTCGCGCTGCTTGACGGCGGCCAGCGACAGGAACGTGAAGCCGATCAGCGTGCCCACCGCGAAGCTCGCGACGAACGCGCGCCGCATCCGGTCGCGCCGACGGCAGGCATCGAGGTAGCGACGTTCGATCGACGACAGGCGAACGCCGACCCGCTCGTCTTCGAGCAGTTCCGTCACCACCGTCCTTCGATGACCGGTGTGAACGAGCAGGTCCGGGTCGCGACCGCTGCTGTTCCAGTCCTCGGCGGCCCGGCAGACGAGTTCCAGCGCGATCAGGCTGCCCTTGTATTCGGTGAGCCAGCGGGAGAACGCCTTCCACTGGACGATGACCGCCTCGTGCGCGACTTCCACGACGTCGACTTCGACCGTCGTCCCCGGCAACTTGCGGCAGTCGGCCTCGAGCAGGCGCTGATCGATCAGCCGCTCGATCAGCGCATCGGCGTGCGGGATCGCGTGGAAGCTGGCGCGATCGGCGACGCGGCGCTTGAAGGCCCTGGACTCCGGATCGATGGTGGCGAGCAACGGAAAGATGCGATCGAGCGCCCGATCGATCTCGTCTCGCCGCGCCGGAATGGCAGGCCCCGACGGGTCCGCCAGCGCGCGCTCCACGGCCTTCGCGATCACGGTGTCCATCCTGCCCAGTCGAAGATATTCGTCGACGCCGAGCACGATCTTCGTCTCCTGCTTCTCGAAGTCGCGGTACAACGATTCGAGCGTCATCGCGAGCAGCGGCAACGAGTCGAGTTGTTGCGCATCGCGAGCCAGCGCGTCGGCGAGGCCGGGCGTGATCTCGAGTTCCCGGCCGCCCTGCGACTGCCGTCGCGCCGGCCCTTCGATGACCGACTTGAACTCGGTCGCCGGCATCGGCGGCAGGCTGAAGAGACGCGGCCGACGGGCGAATGCCAGCTGTTGCAGGCGCGACAGCGCGTCGGTGCGGATGGTCAGCACGAGCAGGACGCCCGACGTGTTCCGTTCCACCAGCGCGTCCATCAGCGCGATGAAGCGGACCGCTTCCTGATGGGCCTCTTCGCTGAACAACTCCTCGGTCTGGTCGATCGGAATGACGACGCGACGATCGCGGTGGTCGCCCCCGGCGATCTCGTCGACGAGTTCGGCGAGCCGTCCACCGTCGACGGCGGCGCGAATGGTCGCGAGGTCGCGCTCGCGGCCGGATTGCGTGAGCGCGCCCTTCAGGCTGTTCAACAGCCCGTTCGTGCCTTCGATCACGGCGCGTTCCGGACGGATCACCGGAAGCACGATGAAACGCTTCGTGTCGCGTCGCAGCCGCGGGATCAGGCCGGCGCGCAGGAACGACGACTTGCCCGCGCCCGACGCGCCGAGGATGACGAACAGCGGGTCGGTCGCGCGATCGGGCGCGCCCCGGATCGCGTCGATGGCGTCGACGATCTGCACGCCGCGTCCGAAGAAGACGCCGGCATCCGATTCGTCGAGGGCGCGAAGGCCGGGGTACGGGCAGCGGTCGGGCTCGTTCGGCGGCGGCCAGACGAAGGTCGACGCGTCCAGACCTGCGCTGCACAACCCCTTGTAGAGACGCTCGAGCCCGTCGGCCGAGAACGAGACCGTCGTCGGGCCGGCGATCGACGGGTGGTCGACCACGAAGTCCATCGATCGCGGGCCGCCGGTCAAGTCGCACAGCTGGTGCGTACTCAATTCGCCGCTCAGCGGCTCCGCGCCGAGCGGTCGCACCGTGATGCCGAACCACAGCTTGTCCAACGACTGGGCCTGCCGGAATTCGAGCAGGCATTCGACCGAATGCAGCCACGCGGGCGAGATCAGCAGCAGGACGGCTTCGCTCCGCCTGACGTGGCGCGCCAGCGCTTCGGCCCACTTCTGGCTGAGGACCAGTCCCTTTTCGACGTGGATGTCGAGGAAGTAATCGTCGAGACCCTGCTGCTCGAGCCAGCGGCCGAGCGCGATCGCGATCGCGCCGTCGGTGTGATGGTGGCTGATGAAGAGGCGCGGCATCGACGCTACCGGTCGTGCGATCGACCCGTCCCGCGACGGGTTGATTTCAATTGCAAGGTGTCCATTTCCTTTGACGTCAAGATTGCGCTAATCGATACTGGAAAGCACTGAAGCGATCGTCCCGATAGCTTGCGATCGATCGCACGAGTCGACGAAACCATCGCGGAGTTCCCATGCGCAACGTAGCGGCTCGGCTGACTCTCGCGCTCGCGATGGTCGGCGCCACCGGTAGTGTCCAGGCGGGCGTTTTCTCGATCGACACCGACGTCTCGGGCGTCCGCACGTCGACCACCTATTCGTCGGTCGAGTCGGTATTCGACGCGTTGAAGAGCTCGAACCTTCATTCGATCAATCCTGCCTACACCGGGTCGGAAGCCGCCCAGAGCGCCATCGACTACCGCGGCGTCGGCGTGCTGGTGAGCTACCCGACCGCGAATCTTTCACAACTCGTTCTGCAGATCCCGTCGATCGGACTGACGAAGATCTTCAACGGCGCCACGCGCGACGAGAGCCAGCAACTGCTCAAAGACTACTTCAAGCAGAACGGCGACGACATCCTGGGACGGTTGAGCGCGGGTCTGGCGAAGGACTCGCCGGTCGACCCGATCGCGGGCAATCCGAACAGTCTCATGTCGGTTCTCGTGATGTCCGATTTCAACGGCGCGATGGACGACGCGATCGGCGGTCAGGGCTCCGGCGACAGCGGTCGCGCCGGGATCGGAGTCGAATACAGCCAGTTCCGGCAGGCCGGTATCGACAGTCGTGCGTTCACGCTGCCGTTGAGTTATTCATTCCGGGGATTCGACCAGGGCCGGCAATTGACGATCCGGCTTCCGGTGACCCTGTCGGACGCGGGAGGCTCGAAGAGCTACAGCGTGGGCCTCGGCGCGGCCTACCGCATTCCGATCGACAATGCCTGGACCCTGACGCCCGCCGCCAACTACGTGCTCGCCGGCTCGCGGGACCTGGGTGCGCTGGCCGCGATCGCTTCGCTTTCGCTCAGCAGCACCTATGTGCTCCGGTTTCCTTCGAGCAACCTGCAGCTCGTGATCGGCAACATGCTCGGCTATTACAGCGCGGTCAAGGCCAAGTCCGGCAATTACGGATACGACCCGGGAATCTCGAATACGGTGGTTCGCAATGGCGTCATCCTTTCGCAGCCGGCGAATATCGGCGGATACGGCTTGAACCTCGCGTATTCGTTCGTCGATACGCATTTCTTCGGTTCCGAGCTGTACACGCAGCATTACGACGAGCTCGGCGTCTCGGTCGGCAATCGCGCGCTCGGCGATGCGCGCACCGCGTTGCGGGCCGGTGCGAATTACCTGTTCTCGTCGAAGTCGAAGGGCATCAACTTCAGATTGAATTACTGGTTCTGATCCCGTCATGGCGCGATCGTCGGCGATCCTCGCCGGTTGGTTCAGCGCGGCCGCGGTCGGCCTGCTGCAATTCGGTTGCGCGTCGACCGACAATCGGCAGCTGGAATGGATCGGGGCGGGCCGCTTCCCCGAGGTCGCGAGCCTGCTCGAAGCGAAGGCGGCCGTGCACCCGCTCGAGACGGCCGACCTGCACGAGCTCTGTTACGCGTATTCCCGCATCAAGCGATACGCGAAGCTGTTCGCCTGTCTCGACACGCTCGAAGCCCGGGCCGCGAACGGCGACCGCCAGACTCGACTGTTCGCGTATTCGGACGTCACGCCGGTCATTCGCCTGATGCGGGCTGAGGCCTGGCTCGACTTCGGCCGCAATGCGGAGGCGTCGAAGGCCGCGAACGAGGCGCTCGAGATGGTCGGCCGTTCGCTCGCCAACGACGAGGACATCGAGGCCGACGCGCTGTCGATCATGACGCTCGCGGCCGCGTTCGCCGGCGACCGACCGGCTGCCGAGGCCTATCTCGCCCGGCTGCAGAAGCTCGAGCGATCGTGGATCGCGAACGATCCGTACGCGAGCCAGAAGGTCTACGCGTTCGCGCGCTGCTATCTCGCGCTCGGCCGCTATCAACAGGTGCTCGACACGCTCACCAACGACCGGCGTCATTCCATCCAGGTGTTGCTCGACGACCTGATGACGGGCGCGCGTTTCGAGGGATCGAGCAACTGGGTCTGGCAGGACCTCCCGCGCGCCTACATGATCGCCAAGTCGCTCAAGGAGCTCGGCCGGACGGCCGAGGCGAAGGCGGCGTACGACCGGTTGCTCGCGAATCCCGAGACGGCGGCGAACGGCGAGATCGAGTGGTTGGTCCTCTACGACCGCGGCCGGATCGCCGAGGCCGAGAACGACATCGCGGGAGCGATCGATCGCTACGGCCGCGCGGTCGAACGCTTCGAGTTGCAACGCGCGTCGATCAATACCGAGGCGAACAAGATCGGCTTCGTCGGACGGCGGCAGGAGGTCTACGACCGGATTATCGCGTTGCTCGCCCGCTCGGGTCAGGACCGACGCGCGTTCGAATACGTGCAGCGGGAAAAGGCGAGGGCCTTCATCGACCTGCTGGCGCAGAAGTTCGCTTCACCCGACCGGCAACCAATCGCGACCGGGACCGACGGCGCGCTCGGCGCCTACTTCAAGGTCGAGCTCGAGGGCCTCGAGCAGTCGTCCGCATCCGATGGCCGCGAGCGCCGCCGTCAGGCCAACGCCCAGGCGACCGCGCAGCTCGTCGCGGCCGCGCCGAACATCGCGTCGGTCGTGACCGGCAATCCGTTGAAGACGCCCGAGGAAGCGCGGCGGCTGCTCGGACCGGACGAGACGCTGGTCCAGTACCAGGTCTCGGGCAACGACGGGTGGATCTGGGTCATCTCGCGAGACACGTTCGTCAAGCGGCCGCTCGATATCCGCGGCCTCGCCGACCTCGTCAAGCAGTTCCGGCTTTCCGTCGAGCGCCCCGACCGACCGGTCGCCGACAAGGCCAGGGAGCTCTACGACCGCCTGTTGCGGCCGGTCGCCGGCGATCTCAAGACCCCCGGTCTCCTCGTCGTCCCCGACGCCTCGCTGTATTACGTCCCGTTCGTGGCATTGAGCGACGGCCGGCAATCGGTCCTCGATCGATTCCGCGTCCGCTTCATGCCGGCGCTCTCGATCTACGAGACGCCGAGACGGCAGGACGGTGCGACGTCGATGCTCGTCATCGGCGATCCCGACACCGGCGTCTCGGTGCCGCTTCCCGACGCGGCACGCGAAGCGACCGACGTGGCGCGGCTGACGGCGCCCGACAGCAAGCTGTTGATCCGCGGCGGCGCGACCCGGGCCGCTTTCGCTGGCTTGGCGGGGCGCTATGGACGGATCCACATCGCGTCGCATGCCGGGTTCAACGCCGAGCAGCCGCTCAATTCGTACGTGATGCTGGCACGCGACGGCCGCGACAACGGCTATTTCACCGCGCAGGACTTCCTGTCGCTGAAGTACAGCGTCGACCTGATTACGCTCAGCGGCTGCAGCACCGGCCTCGGCGGCATCAGCCCCGGGAAGGACGTGCTCGGCTTCAACTCGGCGTTGCTCAGGTCGGGTGCGCGGAACATCGTCTCGTCGCTCTGGGAGGTCAGCGACCCCGCGACCGCCGGGTTGATGCAGAGCTTCTACCGCAATCTGCCGCGCGGGAAGCGCGAGGCGCTGCGAGCCGCGCAGATCGAGACGCGGAAGACGAAGGCACACCCGTATTACTGGGCGAGCTTCTACCTGACGGGCTTCGATCCCTGAGGCGCGGGGCCGGGCGCGAGGGCCCCGACGCTTCGTCTTCGTCGTTCGGACGAGTCAGGGAAACTACCGAAGCGATCGGAGATGACTTTCGCGTCAGATCGTTCTACGATGCGTTCATCGGGTTGAAGTATGAAGTTGGTGCAGTCCATTTTTTTATTCATGGTCTGACGATTAAGTCAGATCGTAGACCGACAGGTCAGACAATGCCCGATCCCGTGGCGCGTCCCGGAGTTCGCTTGAACAACCTGCTCGATCTCGAAGGCCGCGTCGCGCTGATCACCGGCGCGGGACAGGGTGTCGGTCGCCAGACCGCGCTGCACTTCGCGGCGAACGGCTGCGCGACCGTCGTCGTCAACGACTTCCACGAACACCGCGCGGGCGCGGTCGCCGCCGAGGTCGAGGCGCTCGGCAGCCGGGCGATCGTCGTCGCCGGTGACATCACCGATTATGCGGCGCTGTCGAACGCGCTCGTCACGGCGACCGAACGCGCGGGCGGGCTGCACATCGTCGTCAACAACGCCGGCAACGCGGGCCCCTCGAACGGCATCGGTGCCTTGCCGCCGTTCTGGGAGACGGAACCCGCCGATTGGGACCGTTGGCTCGGGACGAACCTGTACGGCGTCCTCAACACCTGTCGCATCGCAGTACCGCTGATGATCGCGAGCGGCGGCGGCAGCATCGTCAACGTGATCTCGGACGCGGCGCGCGTCGGCGAGCCGAACCTCGCCGTCTACTCGGCCGCGAAGGCCGGCGCGGCCGGTTTCTCGCGGGCGCTCGCAAAGGCGGTCGGCGCGCACGGCATCCGCGTCAATTCGGTGTCCCTCGCCAGCATCAACACGCCGGGCCTGCAGGACCTGCTGTCGGACGAGGCGTTCGTCGGGAAGATGCTGAAGCAGTACATCGTGCGACGCCTCGGCGAGCCGGGCGACGTCGCCAACATGATCCTTTTCCTCGCGTCCGACGCGGCGAGCTGGATCACCGGGCAGACCTATCCGGTCAACGGCGGCTATTCGACGTCGTAGCCGTCGAGCACGGCGCTTCGATCCCGCAGAACGTTCGCTCCCATGGCAGAACAGTCCTCACCCGACCTCCCGCGCGTCGTCCTCGAGATCGACGGCGCGGTCGCGACGCTCGCGCTCAACCGGCCCGACGCGTACAACGCGCTCGACGATGCGATGGTCGATGCGCTCGCGGATGCACTGGAGCGCGTCGAGCGATCGGCCGACGTGCGCGTGATCGTCATCCGCGGGAACGGCAAGGGCTTCTGCGCCGGTGGCGACCTGCCGTTCTTCGCGGCGCAGGGCGATCGCCTGTGTGAGTCGGTCGACGCGATGCTCGGCACGGCGCACCGCTTCCTCGAAACGCTGCACGCGAGCCGGAAGCTCGTCGTGGTCAGCGTGCACGGTGCCGCGGCCGGCGCGGGCCTGTCGCTCGTGATGGCGGGCGACTTCTGCATCGCGGCCGCCGACGCGACGTTCGTGCCGAGCTACCTGGACATCGGCGTGTCGCCCGACTTCGGTGGCACCGCGAACATGGTGCGCGGCCTCGGCCTGCGCCGGGCGATGCGCGTCTTCTTCCTCGAGCAGCGCCTGGACGCGGCGGCCGCCGAACGGCTCGGCATCGTCAGCCGCATCGTCGACGGCGACCGGCTCGCCGACGAGACCGGGCGTCTCGCGCGGGCTCTCGCGGCGCTGTCGTCCGAGGCGGCGGCATCGACGAAAGAGCTGCTGCGCCAGGCCGTCACCGCACCGCTCGCCGAACAGCTCGGCGCGGAGCTCGCGTCGTTCCGGTCGTGCGTCCAGGCGCCGGCGGTGCAGGCGGCGCTTCGTGGCTTCGACCGACGTGGCACCCCCGAACCCGATACCGCGACGTAGAGCGCGGCCGAGCGACGAAACCCAGGAGACCGATATGCAATGGAGCATCAGAAAGGCGTTCGTCGTCGCGGGGTGTCTGCTCGCCGGCGGCGCCGGCGCGCAGGGCGTGAGCGACGACGTCGTCAGGATCGGCGTCCTCACGGACCTGTCCGGCACCTATTCCGACATCGGCGGCGCCGGCTCGGTCGCCGCCGCACGGCTCGCGGTCAGGGACTTCTCGAAGGACGGCACCGTCCTCGGCAAGCGGATCGAGGTCGTGGCCGGCGATCACCAGCTGAAGCCGGACATCGCCGCGACGATCGCCCGGCAGTGGTTCGACCGCGAGCAGGTCGACATGATCACCGACTTGAGCGGCTCGACCGCGACGCTGTCGGTGATGGACGTCGCCGAGCAGCGGAAGAAGGTCGCGCTGGTGACTGGCGGCTTCTCGCTCGCGGTGACCAACGAGCGCTGCAACGCGTACTCGGTCCAGTGGGTCGGCGACCTCTATCCGCTGACCAGCAGCCTTCCCGCGCAGTTGGTGAAGGCCGGCAAGAAGCGCTGGTTCTTCGTGACCGCGGACTACACGGCCGGCCAGTACGTCGAGACGAAGGCCGCGGAGGCCGTCAGGGCCGCGGGTGGCGAGGTGGTCGGCACCGCGCGGGCGCCGCTCGGCACGCTCGACTTCTCGTCGTACATGCTGCGCGCGCAGTCGTCGAAGGCCGACGTGGTCGCGCTCGCGAGCACCGGGCTCGACGCGGTCAACGCGATGCGGACCGCGGGCGAGTTCGGCCTGATGCCGAAGCAGACGGTGGTGCCGCTGTTCATGTTCATCACTGAGATCCACGCGCTCGGCCTCGCGCGGATGCAGGGCGCGAACCTCGTCGACTTCTTCTACTGGGACCAGAACGACCGGACGCGTGCGTGGGCACGGCGCTTCTTCGAGATCCAGAAGCGCATGCCGACGTCGGTGCAGGCCGGCGTGTACTCGGCGGTGACGAACTACCTCGGTGCGATCGCCGCGAGCGGTACCGACGACGCGGCCACCGTGATGGCGGCGCTGAAGAAGACGCCGATCGACGACGGCCTCTTCAAGGGCTATATCCGGGCCGACGGGCGCTTCGTGCACGACATGCTGTTCGTCGAGGTCAAGCGGCCGGGCGAGTCGAAGACGCCGTGGGACTACTACATCGTCAAGGCGACGATGCCAGGCGAGGAAGGCGCGCAGTCGCTCGCGGAATCGAAGTGCAAGCTGGTCGCGGCGAAATGACCGACGTCGTGCGTCGCTTCACGTCGAGCCGGTCAGCGGCCCGCTTCGGACGATCGGCGCGGCCGCCCCGGTGCAGCCGCTTCCGGCGCCTTCGTCACGAGGCCGGTCAGCAGCAGGTCGGTCATCTGCCGCGCGACTTCGGCGCCGGAGAGCCGTCCATCCTGCGCGTACCACCGCGGCATCCAGTTGATCGCGCCCATGAACGTGAAGACCGCCAGCTTCGGGTCGACCTTCCGGATCGTGCCGTCGCGCACGCCCTTCTCGATGATCGCGACGAAGTTCTTCTCGAACAGGTTGCGGCGCTTCGCGACGACGACGCGATCCTCGGCCCGCAGGCCGTCGACTTCCATCAGCACGCCGCAGGCGCCGAGCTCTTCGGTCAGCAGCTCGATGTAGCGCGAGAGCGTGGCTTCGAGGATCTCGGCACCGGACCCCTTGTGCTGGCGCGAGAAGCGGAAGGCGCGGTCGCCGATGTCGAGCGCCATTGTGTGGCACTCGAACAGGATCTCCTGCTTGTCCTTCACGTAGTTGTACAACGTGCCCTTCGAGACCTGCAGCGTCTTCGCCACCTCGTCGAGCGACGTGTTGTGGTACCCGCGCCTGCTGAACGCGCGGCCCGCCTCCTTGATCACCGCGTCGCGCTTCAGCCGCTGGATGTCGTCGTTCGTCTGCAGCTCGTTCTTCCAGCGGGGCATGCGGCTCTTCGTCGGTGGGTCGGCAACGCGCCGAGCGTACGCAATCGAAACGGCTCGGTCAATTGATTGACTCGCCTGGTCACGACTTCCATGGCGGGGTGCGCATGACGACCGATGCACCGGAGTCGGACGTCCGCGTCGAACGGCGCGGCAACGCGCTGTGGGTCGTGCTGGCGCGGCCGGCGGCCTACAACGCGCTGACGTCGACGAGCATCGCCGGGCTCGCGGCCGCGCTCGACCGGGTCGACGCCGACCGTTCGATCCGGGCGCTCGTCGTCACCGGCTCGGGCAAGGCGTTCTGCGCGGGGGCCGACCTGAAGGCGGTGCTCGCGGCACGGTCGCGACGCGCCCCCGACGCCGCGGTCGAACCCGAGGGCGACGCGGATGGCGACGAGGCCGCCACCCGCCGCTTCCTCCGCGAGGTGAACGTCGCGTTCGACCGGCTCGAGACCATGCGCGTGCCGACCGTCGCCGCAGTCAACGGGACCGCGCTCGCGGGCGGACTCGAACTGATGCTGTGCTGCGACGTCGCGCTCGCCGCGACGAGCGCGAAGCTCGGCGACGCCCATGCGAACTTCGGTCAGTTGCCGGGCGGCGGTGGCTCGCTTCGGCTGCCGCGCCGGATCGGCGCGTCGCGGACCAAGTGGCTGATGTTCACCGGCCGGTCGATCGACGCGGCGACCGCGCTCGCCTGGGGTTTGGTCGACGAGGTCGCGGCGCCGGACGAACTGGTCGCGCAGGTCGACGCGCTGACCGATCGCTTCGCCGCGAAGAGCGCGCTGGTGCTCGAGCGGATGAAGACGCTGGTCAACGCGGAAGCCGACCGCAGCACCGCGGATGCGCTCGACGCCGAACGCCGGATGAGCGAGCAGCATCTGTCGGCGCACGACCGCAACGAGGGCCTCGCGGCCTTCGCCGAGAAGCGCGAACCCCGTTACATCGGCAGCTAGACGAAGGAGACCTCGATGCGCATTGCAGACTACCTGGACAGCGCGGCCGACCGCTTCGCCGACGTCGAGGCGCTGGTCTTCGGCAGCGTCCGGATCACGTATGCGGAAGCGCGCCGCCGGGTCCACACGATCGCGAACGCATTCAAGGCCGAGGCCGGGTTGAGCGAGCACGCGAAAGTCGCCGTCTACAGCGGCAACGACCATCGCGTGCCGCTCGTGCAGTGGGGCGCCAACCGCGCGGACCTGGCCTGGCTCGGCGTCCACGTGCGGAATGCGACGCCGACCAACATCGACGTCCTGCGCTACCTCGACTGCGAGGCGCTGTTCTTCAGCACCGCGTTCGATGCGGAACTGCCGGCGTTGAAGGCCGGGTTGCCCGGCGTCAAGCTGTGGGTCTGCATCGACGGCCCGTCGGCCCACGGCGTGTCGCTCGACGACTGGCTCGCGGGGCACGAAGGCGAGCATCCGTACGTGCGCTACGACCCGAACGACGTGGCGTGCCTGGTGCCGACCGGCGGCACCACCGGCGCGTCGAAGGGCGCGGTGCACAGCCACTCGTCGGTCGAGATGGAGATCGTCAACATCGCGACGAGCTACGACGTGACCGAAGGGTCGCGCCTGCTGACGGTGGCGCCGCTGTCGCACGCCGCGGGGCAGATCGCGCTCGCGTTCGTGCCGTTCGGCGGCACCAACGTGATCCTCGCCACATTCGACGCGGACGCGTATCTCACGGTCTGCAGCGAGGAGCGCATCACCCATCTCTTCCTGCCGCCGACGATCCTGTATTCCCTGCTGCTCAGCCCAAAGGCGCGCGAGCTCGACCTGTCCAGCCTGCGCTGCATCTTCGTCGGCGCGGCACCGGTCTCGCCCGACAAGTTCAAGGAAGCGGTCGCGCTGTTCGGCCCGATCGTCTACGAGGGCTATGCGCAGACCGAGACGCTGATCCCGGTGCTCGTCAAGCGACCGTCGGACTACCTGCGCGCCGACGGGAGCTTCGACGAGGAGGTGCTGCGCTCGTCGGGGCGGCCGCCGCATTTCGTCCGGGTCGCGATCATGGACGACGACGGCGAGCTCGTCGCGCGCGGGACGCACGGCGAGATCGTCGTCCGCGCGTCGATGGGCATGTCCGGCTACTACAAGCTCGACGAGGCCAGTACCGAGGCGGCGGCGCACGGCTGGCACCACACCGGCGACGTCGGCGTGATGGATGCGCGCGGCTACGTGACGCTGATCGACCGGAAGAAGGACATGATCATCACCGGCGCCTTCAACGTCTATCCGAACGAGGTCGAGGCCGTGCTGAACGGGCATCCGGCAGTGCTCGAATGCCTCGTCATCGGCGTGCCCGACGACAAGTGGGGCGAGGCGGTCAAGGGCATCGTGCGGCTGAAGCCGGGCGCCGAAGTCTCGCAGGACGAGCTGATCGCGCTGTGTCGCCAACGACTCGGCGGCGTGAAGACGCCGAAGAGCGTCGAGTTCTGGCCCGACCTGCCGCGGAGCGCCGTCGGCAAGCTGCTCAGGCGCGAGGCCCGGCAGAAGTTCTGGGCCGGCCACTGGCGCGCCATCTGACAAGGAACGACATGCACGACATCTACGTGGTCGGCGTCGGCATGACGCCGTTCGGCCGCCACCTCGACCGATCGGTCAAGCAGCTCGCGCAGCGCGCGGTCGACGACGCGCTCGCCGACGCGGGTTGCGTGCGCGACGCGGTCGAGGCCGCCTTCTTCGGCAACTGCGTGCAGGGCTACATGGAAGGACAGACGTTCATCCGCGGCCAGATCGCACTGCTGGAGCAGGGATTCGAAGGCATCCCGATCCACAACGTCGAGAACGCCTGCGCGACCGCGTCGACCGCGTTCCACCTCGCGGTCACGCAACTGCGCGCCGGCGCGGCCGAGGTCGTGCTCGCCGTCGGCGTCGAGAAGATGTACTCGACCGACCGGGCGAAGATGCTCTCGGTGTTCGACTCGGGATGGGACATCGAGACGGTCGCGGCCAACGCCGCGCGGCTGGTCGCGCTCGGCGTCGGCGTCGAGCCGCCGGCCGGCACGACATCGCCGAAGCCGTACAGCGTCTTCATGGACGTGTACGCGGCGTTCGGGCGGCAGCTGATGCGGCGCTACGGCATCACGCAGCGCCAGATCGCCGCGGTGTCCGCGAAGAACCACGGCCACTCGGTCCACAACGAGCGCGCGCAGTACCGGGCGCCGCTGACGATCGACGAGGTGCTGGCCGCGCCGCCGATCACGTATCCGCTGACGATGCCGATGTGCGCGCCGATCTCCGACGGCGCGGCAGCCGCCATCCTTTGCACGCGACGCGGCCTGGAGCGGCTCGGGCTCGACGCCGCGCGTGCGGTGCGCGTGCGGGCGAGCGTGATGCGGTCGGCGAGCCGGCGCGGCGGGGAAGACCTCGACCGGCATGCGACGCGGCTCGCGGCGACGCGCGCGTACGAAGAGGCCGGCGTCGCGCCGGGCGACATCGACGTCGCCGAGGTCCACGACGCGACCGCGGTCGGCGAGCTGATCCAGACCGAGAACCTCGGCCTCTGCGAGCCCGGCGAGAGCGGCGTCCTCGCCGAGCGCGGCGCCACGACGATCGGCGGCCGCATCCCGATCAACCCGTCGGGCGGACTCGAGAGCAAGGGACACCCGGTCGGTGCGACCGGGCTCGGACAGATCTACGAGCTCGTGCAGCAGCTGCGCGGCGAGGCCGGACCGAGGCAGGTCGCCGGCGCGCGGCTCGCGATCCAGGAGAACGGCGGCGGCCTCTGGGGCGTCGAGGAGGCGGCCGTGCACGTCGGCATCCTGGAGCGCGCATGACGACGTCGATCGACCCGGGGACGAACGGAACGGCCGATCCCGGCGGCGCGCGCGCGATCGTCGACCGCACGATCGCGTCGCGCCGGTCGATCCGGCAGTTCCTGCCGACGCCGCTCGCGCGCGAGACGGTGCTCGGCCTCCTCGACGTCGCGGCCCGCGCCCCGTCGGGCCACAACACGCAGGCCTGGAAGGTCCACGTGCTGACCGGCGACGCGCGCCGCGGCCTGACCGCGAAGCTGCATGCCGCGTTCGACGATCCGGACGTGCTCGAGAAGCATCGACCCGAGTTCGACTCGTATCCGGCCGAATGGGTGTCGCCGTACATCGACCGG
>CAXTDA010000032.1:0-3798 GCA_964242935.1 uncultured Burkholderiaceae bacterium
GGTCTCCGGCAGGATCGCGGCCGGCTCGCGATCGGCCAGCGCGACGAGCCCGGGCGGCTCGACCGCGTCGGCCTTGCTCGGCGACAACGGCAGCGAACGCGCCGCGGCCCCGGGCACGAGGGACGGCGCGGAAGGCAGGCCCGGCGACGCGGCGGGAAGCCCCGCGATCAGCTGCTCCATCGTCAACGACGAAGTGCCCGCGTCGGTCGTGGTCGCGGGTGGCTTCGCGGTGGCAGTCGACGACGGCGCGGCCGCGAGCAACAGGCCCGTCGTCGTCGCCGGGATGCGACCCGCGGCGATGTCGGCCGGCATCAGCATCTCGACCTCGATCATCCCGCTGCCGCTGCTCAGATAGCCGACCTTGTAGGCGGCCGCGTACGACAGGTCCATCACGCGGTTGTGCAGGAACGGGCCGCGATCGTTGACGCGCACGATCACCGAGCGGCCGTTCTGCACGTTCGTGACCAGCGCGTAGCACGGGATCGGCAGCGTCGGATGCGCCGCGGTCATCGCGTACATGTCGTAGATCTCGCCCGACGACGTGCGCTGACCGTGGAACTTGCGCCCGTACCACGAGCCGACGCCGCGCTGCCGGTACGGCCTTCCCGACAGGTCGGGCACGTAGTCGGTGCCGAACACGTTGTACGGGCGGTTCGCGCCGCTCGCGTATTTCTCGACCCGCGGGACGGCGTCCGGCAGCAGCTCGAGGTTGGCGGGCGGGTTGTCGCCGGGACCGTCGTCGAGGTAGTAGCCGCCGCCCTTCCTCGATGTCGGCGGCGTGGTCGAGAACGTGCCGGGCGGCCGCGCCGCCGGCTCGACCGTCGGCTTGACCGGCGTCGACGAGCAGGCGGCGACGAGCAACGCGAGCAGGCATCCGGCGATCGGCGCGACGGCCTTCGACGAGTCGACGCGTGGCGTCGTCATGTCGGCACCAGCTTCTGGTGGCGCTGCACGCTCATCAGGATGCCGGCGCCGATGCCGAGCGTGACCAGCGCCGTGCCGCCGTAGCTCATGAACGGCAACGGCACCCCCACGACCGGCAGGATGCCCGACACCATCCCCATGTTGACGAACGCGTACGTGAAGAAGATCAGCGTGATCGCGCCGGCCAGCAGCCGCGAGAAGTAGGTCGGCGCGTTGGCCGCGATCACGAGCCCGCGGAAGATCAGCGCGACGTACAGCAGCAGCAGCAGCGCGACGCCGACGAAGCCGAACTCCTCCGCGTAGACCGCGAGGATGAAGTCGGTCGTCCGCTCGGGGATGAAGTCGAGATGGGTCTGCGTGCCCTTCATGTACCCCTTGCCGGTCAGGCCGCCCGAACCGACCGCGATCGCCGACTGGATCGTGTGGAAGCCGCGTCCGAGCGGGTCGGTGGTCGGGTCGAGCAGCGTGCAAATGCGCTGCTTCTGATAGTCGTGCATCCCGGGCCACGCGACCTCGGGCTCGCAGATGCGGTCGCCGATGAAGATCAGCGCGGCCGCGCCGACCGCGCCTGCGACCAGCACCGGCAGGATCAGCTTCCACGACAGGCCCGCGAAGTACATGACGTAGAGGCCGGCCGCGAGCACCAGCAACGCGGTGCCGAGGTCGGGCTGTCGCGCGATCAGTCCGACCGGGACCACCACGAGCAGGCCGGCCACGATGAAATCGCGAAAGCGCACCAGCGTCTCGTGCTTGTGGAAATACCACGCGAGCATCAACGGCACGCCGATCTTCAGCAGCTCCGAAGGTTGTATCTGCAACGATCCGACCGTCAGCCAGCGGCGCGCGCCGTTCTTGACCGTCCCCGCGACGAACACGGCGACCAGCAGCGCCACGCCGACCGCGTACACGGGAATCGCGAACCGCATCATCTTCTGCGGCGAGACGTTGGCGATGAACCACATCATCGCGAACGCGGCGACGAAGTTGCGGACCTGCCCCTCGAAGCGTCCGGGGAAGTCGTAGCCGGCGCTGTACAGCGTGACCAGCGAGAAGGCCGCGAGCAGCACCAGGACGATCGACAGCAACGGATCGAAGACCGCGATGTAGGGCCGCATCCGCCGCCACGTCGACAGCAGCGGGGCGTCGTTGTTCATGCGCCCATCAGTCCGGCTCCTCGCTCGGATCGCCGCTCTCCTCGACCGGCTTCTTCGGGTCGACCGGCATCTGCCCGAGCAGGTAGTAGTCGATCGCGCGGCGGGCGATCGGCGCGGCCGCCGCGGCGCCGAAGCCGCCGTTCTCGACCAGCACGACGAGGGCGATCTTCGGATGGTCGAGCGGCGCGAACGCGATGAACCATGCGTGATCCTTCAGCCGTTCCTGCACGTGCGCGTCGCGGTACTTCTCGTTCTGCTTGATCTGGAACAGCTGGGCCGTGCCGGTCTTGCCGCCCGACGTGTACGGCGCGCCGCGGAACGCGGCCGCGCCGGTGCCGCTGATGTTGACGCCGGCCATCGCGTTCTTGATGAAGTCCACGTTCTTCTGCTGCAGCTTGATCCGCACGCCCTCGTTCGGCACGGTCGGCGTCCGTTGCCCGGTGCGTGCGTTCTCGATCTCGCGCACGAGGTGCGGCTTCATCACGACGCCGTCGTTGGCGAGCGTCGCCATCGCATGCGCGAGCTGCAGCGGCGTGTACGCGTTGTAGCCCTGCCCGATGCCGACCGAGATCGAGTCGCCGGGGAACCAGCGCTGCTGCTCGGGCTTCCGGAACGCCTTCCGCTTCCACTCGGTCGACGGCAGCACGCCGATGCGCTCGCCGTCGAGATCGATGCCGGTGATGCGGCCGAAGCCGAACGGCCGGAGGAAGTTGGCCATCATGTCGATCGGCGTGTCCGCGGCCAGCATGTAGTAGTAGGTATCGCACGACGCGACGATCGACTTGTACATGTCGACCGTGCCGTGTCCGCCTTCCTTGTCGTCGCGAAAGCGATGGTTGCCGAAGTTGAAGTAGCCCGGGTCGAAGATGGTCTGCTGCGGTGTCCGCTTGCCGTTCTCGAGCGCGCCGAGCGCGAGGTAGGGCTTGAACGTCGACCCCGGCGGGTAGGTCCCCGACAGCGGCCGGTTGATCAGCGGCTTGTCGATCGATTCGTTGAGGCCCTTCCAGCTCTCGGCATCGATCCCCTCGACGAACAGGTTCGGATCGAAGCTCGGGCGCGATACGAACGCGAGGATGTCGCCGGTCGCCGGTTCGATCGCGACCAGCGCGCCGCGCCGGGCGCCGAACGCCTCCTCGACCAGCTGCTGCAGCTTGATGTCGATGGACAGCACGAGGTTGTCGCCCGACAGCGCGGGCGTGCGCGACAACGTCCGGACCGCGCGTCCCGACGCCGTGACCTCCACCTCCTCGGCGCCGGTGGTCCCGTGCAGTTGCGGCTCGTACTTCTTCTCGAGTCCTTCCTTGCCGATGTAGTCGGTGCCCTGGTAGTTGGTCAGCAGGTCGACGCCTTCCTTCTCCTCGCGCTCCTCGAGCCGGTCCAGGTCCTTCTCGCTGACGCGGCCGATGTAGCCGATCACGTGCGCCGCGCTCTCGCCGAGCGGGTACTGGCGGAAGAGGCGCGCCTGCACCTCGACGCCCGGGAAGCGATAGCGCTGCCCGACGAAGCGCGCGACCTCCTCCTCGGTCAGGCGCGTCCGGATCGGGATGCCCTCGAACGTCTTGGTCTCCTCGAGCAGCTTCCGGAAGCGGCGCCGGTCGCGCGTCTCGATCGTCAGGACCTCGCCGAGCGCGTCGATCGTCGCGTCGAGGTTGACGACCTTCGACGGCGTGATCTCGAGCGTGTACGCCGAGTAGTTCCGCGCGAGCACGACGCCGTTCCG
>CAXTDA010000032.1:3898-11573 GCA_964242935.1 uncultured Burkholderiaceae bacterium
CGCGGCTGATGGATGTTCCAGAACACCAGCACGAGCGCGACGAAGTCCGGGACGGCCATCAACCGGCCCCAGGGCATCAGGTTCAGGATGAACGCGACCAGCAGCGTCGCGGCGATGAACGCCGGGTTCACCGGCCGCAGCAGGTACTGCTTGTTCGCGAAGCGCGCCGTGCCGACCGCGAGGGTCGGGGCCGCGGGCGGCGGCATCGGGACGCGCGTCCTCATGCGCGATCCGTCATCGCGGTCATCCCTTGGTCCCGCGCTTGACGCGCGGCAGGACGGCCGGCGGCTCGTCGGCCGGCCGCGGCGCCGGCTTGTCGATCAGGAGGATCAGCACGTGGCGGTTGCGTTCGATGCCGCCCGCCGGCGCGCAGAGGATGCGCGCGAACTGGAACGCCGCATTGCGTTCGACGCTGAGCACGCGCGCCACCGGCAGCCCGTCGGGAAAGACGCCGTCGAGGCCCGACGTCACGAGCAGGTCGTCCTTCTTCACGTCGACGTTGGACGGCATGAAGCGGAGATCGATCTGGCCGGCCGAGCCGCCGGCCGCGTTGCCGTACGCGATGCCGCGCACGCCGGTCCGCACGTTCTGCACCGCGACGGCCTGCTCGCGATCGGTCAGCAGCGTGATCTCCGAGGACAGCGGGAACACGCGCGTGATCTGGCCGACGACGCCGGACTCGTCGATCACCGGCTGCCCGCGCTCGACGCCGTCCTGCGTGCCGCGATCGACGATCACCTTCCGCGAGAACGGGTCGCGCGCGTCGTAGAGGATCTCGGCCGCGACCGAACGCGACTGCAACCCGGCCCGCAGGCCCGCGAGGTTGCGCAGGTGCGCGTTCTCGGCGGCCAGGCTCTCGGCGCGAAGCGCGATCTGCGCAAGCGCGTTCTTCTCGAGCGCGAGCCGCCTGTTCTCGGCCTCGACGCGGTCGAGGGCGCGGAACGTCCCGAACAGCTCGCCGACCCATTGCGTCGGCGCGAGCACGCTGCGCTGGACCGGGTAGAGCGCGGTACCGAGCGCCATCCGCACGTAGCGCAAGCC
Source organism: uncultured Burkholderiaceae bacterium (assembly GCA_964242935.1). GTDB lineage: Bacteria > Pseudomonadota > Gammaproteobacteria > Burkholderiales > Burkholderiaceae_D > CAHJXF01. Next base: position 4,940 of record CAXTDA010000032.1, read on the forward strand.
GTCGAAGCGCGTGTCGGCCACCAGCAGCGTCAGTGCGAAGACGGCGAAGAAGAAGAGCCGCGCGAAGGCCGACGGACCCTGCTTGAACAGAGGAGCGACCTGATCCATCTCAGGTCTTCAGACGCACGACGAAGAAGCTGGGAGGCGTTCGCGAACGAACACCGCCTCATTCGTTCGTGAAGATGCTTCCGAGCTTGTCCATGCGCTCGAGCGCCATGCCGCAGCCGCGTACGACGCAGGTCAGCGGATCCTCGGCGACGACGACCGGGAGCCCGGTCTCCTCCATCAGCAGGCGGTCGAGGTCGCGCAGAAGCGCACCGCCCCCGGTCAGCATCATTCCCTTGTCGGCGATGTCGGCGCCGAGCTCGGGCGGCGTCTGTTCGAGCGCGCTCTTGACCGCGGACACGATGTTGTTGATCGGATCGGTGAGCGCCTCGAGAATCTCGTTGCTGCTGATCGTGAACGAACGCGGCACGCCTTCGGCCAGGTTGCGGCCCTTGACCTCCATCTCCTTGACCTCGGAGCCGGGGAAGGCCGAGCCGATCTGCTTCTTGATGTTCTCGGCCGTCTGCTCACCGATCAGCATCCCGTAGTTGCGACGGATGTAGTTGATGATGGCCTCGTCGAACTTGTCGCCGCCGACCCGCACGCTGCCCTTGTAGACCATGCCGCCGAGCGAGATGACGCCGACCTCGGTCGTGCCGCCGCCGATGTCGACGACCATCGAGCCGGTGGCTTCCGAGACCGGCAGGCCCGCGCCGATTGCGGCCGCCATCGGCTCCTCGATCAGGTACACGTTCGACGCGCCGGCGCCGAGCGCCGCGTCGCGGATCGCGCGCTTCTCGACCTGCGTCGACCCGCACGGCACGCAGATGATGATCCGCGGGCTCGGGCTGAACAGCCGCGACTCGTGGACCATCTTGATGAACTGCTTGATCATCTGCTCGGTCACGACGAAGTCGGCGATGACGCCGTCCTTCATCGGGCGGATGGCCTCGATGTTGCCCGGCACCTTGCCGATCATCGCCTTGGCTTCCTTGCCGACGGCCTGGATCGCCTTCTTTCCGTTCGGGCCGCCTTCCTGGCGGATCGCCACGACCGACGGCTCGTCGAGCACGATGCCCTTGCCGCGGACGTAGATGAGGGTATTGGCGGTGCCGAGATCGATCGCGAGATCGGTCGACAGATAGCTGCGAAGAAATCCGAACATGTCGAGTCCTGCTGGCCGCTGTCGGGGCCGGATCGCGAATCGGTCGATCCGTCGATCGGTCCGCGCGACGGCGGAACGTCATTCTGGTCGTATCCGGGGTCGGCTTGGCCGATGCTTCGCGCGGTGTCCGCGACAGGAAGCGTCCGGGGAACGGCTTCGGGGAGAAATCTCGCGAGGTGCGTTACCGTCGTGCGCCATTCCCGGTCACCTCGAATCGACCGGAGATAATACCTTATAATCACGGACGTTTTGGCCGACCGGTGGCCGAAATCGGGCGTCTTTTTCGACGCGCACGATGTGCGGGCATCGATGCCGCTCGATGATGCACGAACCGCGCAGCTGGCCGGCGGATGGTGCCACGATCGGCGACCCGCATTCGTCACCCTCGCCGTCACCCCTCGTCACCGCCGCCCGCATGGCCCCCACCTTCACGCACGTCGACGTCGTTCGCATCGCGAAGCTGGCGCGCATCGCGCTGACCGACGCGGAGATCGCGGCCACGGCCGACCAGCTGTCGGGCATCTTCGCGCTGATCGAGACGCTGCAGGCGGTCGACACCCGGGGCGTCGAGCCGTTGACGACGCCGCTCGCCGCCCTCCGACCGTTCCCGCTCCGGCTTCGCGACGATGCCGTCACCGAGGCGGACCGCCGCGACGCGTTCCAGCAGCCGTCTCCGAGCGTCGACGGCGGCCTCTACCTCGTGCCGAAGGTCCTCGAGTGAGCCTCGCGGACGTGTCCCATGCATGAGTCGACCGTGCGGCAGCTCGGCGATGCGCTGGCCCGCCGCGAGACGTCGAGCGTCGAGCTGACGCGGATGTACCTCGATCGCATGGCCGCCCATCGCGACCTCAACGCGTTCGTCGACACATCCGCCGAGGTCTCGCTCGCCCAGGCGCGCGCGGCCGATGCGCGCATCGCGGCCGGCACCGCGACGCCGCTGACCGGCGTGCCGATCGCGCACAAGGACATCTTCGCGACGCGCGACTTCCGGTCGACCGCGGGCTCGCGGATGCTGGAGCACTACACCAGCCCGTTCGACGCGACCGTCGTCGAACGGCTCGCCGATGCCGGTGTCGTCACGCTCGGCAAGGCGAACTGCGACGAGTTCGCGATGGGTTCGTCGAACGAGCACTCGTACTTCGGCCCGGTGAAGAACCCGTGGGACCCGATCGCGATCCCGGGCGGCACGTCGGGCGGCTCGGCGGCGATCGTCGCGGCGCGTCTCGCGCCGGCCGCGACCGGCACCGACACCGGCGGCTCGATCCGCCAGCCGGCGTCCATGTGCGGCGTGACCGGCCTGAAGCCGACCTACGGCCGCGTGTCGCGCTGGGGGATGATCGCGTACGCGTCGAGCCTCGACCAGGGTGGTCCGGTCGCGCAGACCGCCGAGGACTGCGCGCTGCTGCTGAACGCGATGGCCGGCTTCGACCCGCGCGACTCGACCAGCGTCGAGCGGCCGGCCGAGGATTTCACGCGGCACCTGCAGGACCCCCCGCTCGCCGGCCTCCGGATCGGCCTCCCGCGCGAGTTCTTCGGACCGGGCACGTCGCCCGACGTCGAGGCCGCGGTCCGCGCCGCCCTCGCCGAATACGGGAAGCTCGGCGCGACGCTCGTCGACCTGTCGCTGCCGCGGACCGAGCTGTCGATCCCCGCGTATTACGTGATCGCGCCGGCCGAAGCGTCGTCGAACCTCAGCCGCTTCGACGGCGTCCGCTACGGCCATCGCGCGGCGGACTACGACGGCCTCGAGTCGATGTATTCGAGGACGCGTGCCGAAGGCTTCGGCTGGGAGGTCAAGCGTCGCATCCTGATCGGCGCCTACGTGCTGTCGCACGGCTACTACGACGCCTACTACCTGCAGGCGCAGAAGCTGCGTCGCCTGATCGTCGACGACTTCCGCCACGCCTGGACGACGTGCGACGTGATCATGGCGCCGGTCGCACCGACGGTCGCGTGGGACATCGGCACGAAGTCGAACGACCCGGTCGCCGAGTACCTCGCCGACATCTTCACGCTGTCGACCAGCCTCGCCGGCCTGCCGGGCCTGTCGATCCCGTGCGGCTTCGGCGACCGCGGCCGGCCGGTCGGCCTGCAGATCATCGGCGACTACTTCGACGAGGCGCGCCTGCTCGCGATCGCCCACCGCTTCCAGCAGGCGACGGACTGGCACGCCCGCGTGCCACCGGCCTTTGCGTGATATCCGGCGGAATACGTCGCAGTCGCATGACATCGATCACGAGGACCGTGGCGATCGCGATGATCGTCGCGATCGCGGGATGCGCTTCGCGTCCGACGCCGATTCCGTACCGCGCGATCACGATCGACGCGCATTGCGCGCAACGCGAGGAGGACGGCTTTCGCGAGGACGCGCGACTGTCGGTCGTCGACAATCGCGTCCGCGCGATCGACTGGCAGCTGTGGGTCGGGCAGCGCGGCAGCTGCCGCTTCACGCTCGAAGAGTTCCGTCAGACGCGCGAGAAGCCGCAGGTCGAGCTGGTGGCGCGCGACGGCAGCGGCTGCCGTCTCTTCGTCTGGCAGGAGCCGGGCCGCGTGACGCTCGCCCATGCCGACTGCGAGGCGCGCTGCGCGGCCGGCGTCTACGACGAGGCCTGGCCGGTGTCGTTCGATCCGTCGTCGGGCGCCTGCGCCGTCCTCCGTTGAACGGCGGATCGTCATGACGCGGTCGACCTGGCTCGCGTTCTTCGTCGCGTCGTGGCTGATCAGCCTGTCGCCGGGCGCCGGTGCGATCTCGTGCATGAGCAACGGGATGCGCTACGGCTTCAAACGCTCGATCCCGAACATCGTCGGTCTGCAGGTGGGCGCGATCGGCCTGATCGCGATCGTCGCGGCCGGCCTCGGCGCGGTGCTCGCGACGAGCGTCGTCGCGTTCACGGCGATCAAGTGGTTCGGCGTCGGCTACCTGCTGTGGCTCGGCATCGCCGCATGGCGCGCCGAGGCGAAGCCGCTGCAACTCGACGACGACGTCGCGCTGTCCCCGACCGCGATGTTCACGCGCGCCGTGCTGATCAACCTCAGCAACCCGAAGGGCATCGTCTTCATGCTCGCGGTGCTGCCGCAGTTCATCGATCCGCACGCGGCGCAGTGGCCGCAGTACGCGCTCTGCGCGCTGTCGATCTTCATCACCGACGCGTTCGTGATGAGCGGCTACACGCTGCTCGCCGCGCGCGTGTTCGCATCGCTCCGCGAGCCGCATCACCTCCGCTGGCTGAACCGCACGTTCGGCGGGCTGTTCATCGGGGCGGCGCTGTTGCTGGCGACGTTCCGACGGGCCGATTAAACTCGGCCATCGATGCGCGCATCAAGGACACCGGCATGACCCCGATCGACGCGAAGACGCTAGCCGCCGCGGCCGAGCTCGGCGTGCGTCTCGAGATCATGAACGGTCTCCCGATCTGGGAAGCGCAGCCGCTCTATCGCCATCAAAAGGCGGTCGAGCGGATCGCGTCGTCGATCCGCAAGCGCGACGAGACGGCGTGCGCCTGCGTGCATGCGCTCGACGTCTACATCCAGTTCGCGGCGGGCCTGAAGCGTCCCGACATCTCGATCTTCTGCCGGGAGCCGACCGACGCCGAGCAAGACGCGGCGCTGATCATGATTCCGGAAGCGGTCGTCGAGGTGATCAGCAAGGGCTTCGAGGCGAAGGACCTCGAGCTCGGCCCCTCGTTCTACCTGTCGCAGGGCGTGAAGGACGTGCTGGTCTTCGACCCGGCGACGCTGCTGGTCCTTCACGTGACGACGGCCGGCGCGACGCGGCAGACCTCGCCGGTCGCGATCGACCTCGCGTGCGGTTGTTCGGTCGAACTGTGAGCGGCCGGCCATGAACTGGGAAGTCGTCATCGGGCTCGAGACGCACACGCAGCTGTCGACGCGCTCGAAGATCTTCAGCGGCGCGTCGACCGCGTTCGGTGCCGAGCCGAACTCGCATACCGCGCCGGTCGACCTCGCATTGCCGGGGTCGTTGCCGGTGCTCAACCGCGGCGCGGTCGAACGGGCGATCCGCTTCGGCCTCGCGATCGGCGCGGAGATCGCGCCGCTGTCGATCTTCGCGCGGAAGAACTACTTCTATCCGGACCTTCCGAAGGGCTACCAGATCAGCCAGTACGAGCTGCCTGTCGTGGTCGGCGGCTCGCTGTCGTTCGTCGTCGAGCAGGGCGGCCAGGCGACGACGAAGACGGTCCATCTCACGCGCGCCCACCTCGAGGAAGACGCCGGCAAGTCGTTGCACGAGGACTTCGTCGGGCTGCACGGCGAGAAGAGCACCGGCATCGACCTCAACCGCGCCGGCACGCCGCTGCTCGAGATCGTCACCGAGCCCGAGATGCGCTCGTCGGCCGAGGCGGTCGCGTATGCGAAGGCGCTGCACGCGCTCGTCGTGTGGCTCGACATCTGCGACGGCAACATGCAGGAAGGCTCGTTCCGCTGCGACGCGAACGTGTCGGTGCGCCCGCTGGGCACGACGACGTTCGGCACGCGCTGCGAGATCAAGAACCTGAACTCGTTCCGCTTCATGCAGCAGGCGATCGACTACGAGGTCGAGCGGCAGATCGCGCTGATCGAGGATGGCGGCACGGTAATCCAGCAGACGCTGCTGTTCGATCCGGATCGCGGGGAAACCCGGCCGATGCGGAGCAAGGAGGACGCGCACGACTACCGCTACTTCCCCGACCCCGACCTGCCGCCGCTGCTGATCGCGCCGGAGTGGATCGAGCGGGTGAAGGCGGACATGCCGGAGCTGCCGGTCGCGATGCGCGAACGGCTCGTCGCCGCCTACGGGCTGTCGCCGTACGACGCGCAGACGCTGACCGCGTCGAAGGCGACGGCGGCGTACTTCGACGGCGTCGTCGCGATCGTCGGGGCGGCGCATGCGAAGCACGCGGCCAACTGGATCATGGGCGACGTGTCGGCCGCGGTGAACGAGCGCGGCGGCGCCTGGGCGTCGTTGCCGGTCACCGCGGCGACGCTAGGCGCGTTGATCCGCCGCGTCGTCGACGGGAAGATCAACGCGAAGCAGGGCAAGGCGCTGTTCGCGGAACTGGTCGACACCGGGTCGGCGGACGGGCCGGTCGACATCGACGCGCTGATCGCCGAGCGCGGCCTCGAACAGATCTCCGACAGCGGCGCGCTCGATGCGGCGATCGACGACATCCTCGCGAAGAGCCCGTCGCAGCTCGCCGACTACCGCGGCGGCAAGGAGAAGCTGTTCGGCTACTTCGTCGGCCAGGCGATGAAGGCGACCGGCGGCAAGGCGAACCCGCAGCAGCTGAACGAACTGCTGCGTCGAAAGCTCGCGGGCTGACGACCACGCGTTCGACGTCGACTACTTGCCCGCCGCCCTCGCGCTCAGTTCGCGGAAGCGCCGGACGTCCTCGTCGTAACGCTGGTTGACGCGCTCGACGTCCGACT
>CAXTDA010000032.1:11673-16914 GCA_964242935.1 uncultured Burkholderiaceae bacterium
TCGAAGGTCTGCACGGCGGACAGCCGCGAGTGGTCGTCCTTCCGCTCCATGCGATCCATCGCGATCACCACCGCGACCGGCTTGGCGCCCGCCGCACGGATCAGGTCGACCGACTCGCGCTTCGACGCGCCGTCGGTCAGGACGTCGTCGACGATGACGACGCGGCCGGCGAGCCTGGCGCCGACCAGGAGGCCGCTGTCGCCGTGCGTCTTCGCTTCCTTGCGGTTGTACGCAAAGCCGACGTCGCGACCGCCGTCGGCTTCCGGCAGCGCGGCCAGCGCCATCGCGGTCGCCGCGGCCAGCGTGATCCCCTTGTACGCCGGGCCGAACAGCATGTCGTAGGCGAGACCCCGTTCGCGCTCGGCCGCGACCAGCGTCATCGCATAGAATCGGCCGAGCTCGCCGACCGACGCACCGCTGTCGAAACGGCCGGTGTTGAAGAAGTACGGCGACTTGCGGCCCGCTTTCGTCGTGAAGTCGCCGAACGCGAGCGCCTCGCCCCTCAGCGCGAAATCGATGAACTGCCGGCGAACCGTCTTCAAAGCGTTCTCTCGTTCATTGCATGCGACGCCGCTCCCGCCATCGACGGGTTCGTAACGGATGAACCGCGCCGACCGATGACCCCATGCCGACCCGGCCCCTCACCGCTCGACACGTCCCGGCCGTAGCCCACGAAGCCGAGACGGCGCCCGTCGTGACGGTCGCTCGCGCGGTCGGCAACCGGCCGCTCGCGCGCCGGAATCGCACGCGCATTATCTCGCTCAACCTGAACGGCATCCGCTCGGCAGCACGCAAAGGCGCCTTCGAGTGGGTCGCGGCGCAACATGCCGACGTCGTCTGCGTGCAGGAGCTGAAGGCGCAACAGCCCGACATGACGGCCGAGCTCCTGGCCAATGTGACGCATACCGGCTGGTTTCATTACGCTGAAAAGAAGGGTTATAGCGGCGCTGGCCTGTACTGCCGGGTGCCGCCGGCCAGCACGCACGTCGGCTTCCGGTCGCAGGAATTCGATGCCGAGGGACGCTACCTGCGGGCCGACTTCGACCGGCCGTCGAAGGTGCATGCCGACGGCGTGTCGCGCCTGTCGGTGATCAGCCTCTACATGCCGTCGGGCTCGAGCTCACCGGCACGACAGGAAGCGAAGTTCCGCTTCCTCGACGAGTTCCTGCCGCATCTCGCGTCGCTGATGCACGAGAGCCGGACGACCGGACGCGAGTTCGTGATCTGCGGCGACTGGAACATCGCGCATCGCGAGATCGACCTGAAGAACTGGCGCGGCAACCGCAAGAACTCGGGCTTCCTGCCGGAGGAGCGCGCGTGGCTGTCGCGCGTGTTCGACGAGCTCGGCTGGGTCGACGTGTATCGGCGGTTGCATCCGGAGACGACCGGCGAGAGCTACACGTGGTGGAGCAACCGCGGGCAGGCGTGGGCGAAGAACGTCGGATGGCGGATCGACTACCAGGTCGCTACGCCGGGGATCGCGGCGAAAGCGCGCGCCGCGTCGATCTACAAGGCACAGCGCTTCAGCGACCATGCGCCGCTGACCATCGACTACGACAAGGCTCTTTGATTCAGCGGCGTTCAGGATTGCCGGGGCTTGCGTCCGGCTGTCGTACGGCCGGCGCCCCACAATACGGAACCCATTCGGAGCGATCCCTTGAGCGACCCCGACCCGCCTGCCGTCCCGCCCGTCGCCGTCCGCCTCGGCGCTCTCGCCGTCGTGCCGTTCGTCTGCGGCGCGGCGCTGGTCTGGCTGGTCGACCCGGCGCTCCGCCCGCTCGCAGCGCAGATGCTGTCCGCCTATGCCGCGGTGGTGGTCTCGTTCATCGGCGCGATCCACTGGGGCCTCGGCTTCGCGCAGGCAGGACCCGCCACGACCGACCGTCTTTCCGGCGAAAGCGGGATGCCGGCGGCGTTGGCCGACGGACGGAAGACGGAGCAACGAAACCGGGTTCCCGCTTTTGCGGGAACGAAGGGTGCGAGCGGACTGTTCGTGTGGGGCGTCGTGCCGTCGCTCGTCGCGTGCGTCGCAGTCCTGATCCCGCCGCACATCGGCCTCGGGGTGCATTCGATGATGCTCGTCGTGTGCTATCTCGTCGACACGGGCGTCTATCGGCGGCAGGCGGTCGGGAACTGGCTGCCGCTCCGCCTCCGATTGACGGTCGCCGCGACGGCGTCGTGTCTGGTCGGACTCGCCGGTACCTGGGCCTGAACGATCGGTCCGTCCAATCAGCACCGCGGCGCTTGCGTCACTCCGCCCGGATCGCCAGCGTCTGCAGGATGGTGTCGAGCTGCGGGCTCATCGGTAGATCGAGGCTGGCTCCCGACGGCAGCTTCTGCAGGAACCAGCGCTGGTAGCGACGCTCGATCTCGCGGTCCTCGGCCAGGCGATGGAAGGTCTCGTCGACGAGGCGCGTCATCTGGGGGTCGTCCTTCCGGTACATCACGCCGTATGGGTCGTACGACAGGAAGTCGCCGACGACGACGAACTGGCCGCGGGCGTTGTTCGCGGCGATGAGACCGTAGAGCAGCACGTCGTCGGTCGCGAACGCGTCGACATCGGCGGCCTGGAGCATGCGAAACGACGCCGCATGGTCGGGCGCGGTCGTCAACGCGAAGTCGAGCCGGAACTTCTGCTTGATGTCGCGGAGCGTCTTCTCGTTGGTCGTGCCGGCCGTGACCACGACGCGCTTGCCACGGAGGTCGTCGTACGACCTGATCGACGAGTCCTTCGGCACCATCAGCTTCGTGCCCGACACGAAGAACGTCGGCGAGAACGCGACCGACTTCCTGCGTTCGAGGTTGCTCGTGGTCGACCCGCATTCGAGGTCGACCGCGCCGGACACGACCGCGGGGATGCGCGACTCCGACGTGACCCGCTGCCAGCGGATCGCGACCGGTCGACCGATCGCGTCGCCGATCGCGTCGACCAGCGCATGGCAGAGGTCGATCGCGTAGCCGATCGGCTCGCCGCGCGCCGACACGTACGAGAACGGGATCGACGACTCGCGATAACCGATCGTGATCGCGCCGCTCCCCTGGACCTTCGCCAGCGTGCCGGTCAACCGGGTCGGCGACTGCTCGGACTGCGCGACGGCCGGCGACGCCACCGCGAGCGCGAGCGCCGCGACCAGCCACGCGAGCGCGGTCGTCGCCCTTCTTCGCAGCCGATCGGCCATCACACCGGCGACGGCATCGGCGCGACGTTGGTGTCGAGGGTCCGCGCGTTGAGCTCCGCGTCGCGCTCCGGCAGCAGCTCGCCTTCCCACTTCGCGACGACCGCGCTGGCGATCGAGTTGCCGACCGCGTTGGTGGCCGAGCGACCCATGTCGAGGAACGTGTCGACGCCGAGGATCAGCAGCAGGCCGGCCTCCGGGATGTTGAACTGGTTCAGCGTCGCGGCGATCACGACCAGCGACGCGCGCGGCACGCCGGCCATGCCCTTCGACGTCAGCATCAGGATCAACATCATCGTGACCTGCGTGCCGAGCGACAGGTGGATGCCGTAGGCCTGCGCGATGAACAGCGTCGCGAACGTGCAGTACATCATCGAGCCGTCGAGGTTGAACGAGTAGCCCATCGGCATCACGAACGCCGAGATCTTCCGCTTGACGCCGAAGCGGTCGAGCGCGTCGAGGATCTTGGGATACGCGGCTTCCGAGCTCGCGGTCGCGAACGACAGCAGGAACGCTTCCTTGATCAGCGCGAGCAACTTGAAGACGCGCTTGCCGAGGAACGTGTAGCCGGCGGCCGCGAGCAGGGCCCAGAGGATGATCAGCCCGATGTAGAAGTCGCCCATGAAGACCGCAAACTTCAGCAGGATCGCGAGGCCGTTCGTGGCCACCGTCGCGGCCATCGCCGCCATCACCGCGAGCGGCGCGAGCTTCATCACGTACGCGGTGATCTTCAGCATCGCGTGCGACAGCTCCTCGATGACGTGCGTGATCTGCCGCGCCTTGTCGCCGAGCGCGGCGAGCGCGACGCCGAAGAACATCGAGAACACGACGATCTGCAGGATCTCGTTGTTCGCCATCGCCTCGGCGAACGACTTCGGGACGAGGTGGCCGACGAAGTCCTTCAGCGTGAACTTGGACGTCGCGAGGTTGGCCGACGCGCCGATGTCCGGCAGGGGCAGCCCGAGGTTCTCGCCCGGCTGCAACAGGTTCGCGAGCACGAGGCCGAGCACCAGCGACACCAGCGACGCCGTGACGAACCAGCCGAGCGCCTTGCCGAACACGCGGCCGACCGACGACGCGTCGCCCATGTGCGCGATGCCGACCACCAGCGTGGAGAACACCAGCGGCCCGATCAGCATCTTGATCAGGCGCAGGAACACGTCGGACATGATCGAGATGTAGCCGGCGATCTCGACCGCGGTCTTCTTGTCCGGGAAGCTCGTGAAGATCATGTACCCGAGCACGATGCCCACGACCATCGCGATCAGGATCCAGGCGGCCTGCGGAATCTTCTTCTTCATCGGTAAGCCCTTTCGCGTGCGAGCGGCGCGTTCGAAACGATGCGGAAAATCGATGATGCGGAACGCGGTCCGCGGTTGGCAAGCAATACTTGTTCCCGGGCTAGTTTGCGTTGCGGATTCCGGCTTCGAGCGCTTCAGAACACCGCGTGGTCGCCGCGCTCGACCACCGTGTCGCCGCGGACCAGGCGCTCGTAGAAGTCGAACAGCGTCGCGCTTCCCGTCGACGGGGTCGCCGCCGCGTCGTAGCGCCCGGTGGCCGGGTCGAGGACGAGCATCGACTCGGTCGCGTAGTAGCGGCCGATGCGCGCGAGTTCCGCCTTCGCCGCGAGCGACGGCACCGCCCGTCCGGCCGCAGCGAGCACCGCGACGATCGCGTCGAGCATCGCGACCGGCACGTGTCGAAAGCGGGGCGGCCGCCCCAGCAACGCGAACAGATGCTCGCCCTGCTGGCGCGGCGAGATCGCGTCGCCCGGACCGCCGATCGGCAGGACGCGATCGCGACGGCCGGCGTCGTCGAGACAGTCGACCAGGTAGTCGGCGAGGTCGTCGTCGGCGATCGGCTTGCAGGACGTCAGCGTGCCGTCGCCGAAGACGAGGAACGGCTTGCCGCGGCGGACGCGTTCGACCTGTCCCGACAGCGACTTGAAGAACGCGGTCGGCCGGACGATCGAGTAAGCCATCCCGGACGCGATCAACGTGCGCTCGAACGCGCGCTTCGCGTGCTGGAACGCGAGGAGCGGCTTCTGCACGCAGATGGCCGACAG
>CAXTDA010000033.1:0-14865 GCA_964242935.1 uncultured Burkholderiaceae bacterium
CAGCGGTAGTAGGTGAGGTCGAAGCAGACGTGGTACGCGATCATCATCGCGACCGCGAAGCCGCGGGCGGCGTCGACGATGTCGTTGCGGACGGTCGTCGGCGGCGGCAGGGCGGCGCCCGGCGGGCGTCTGCGGCGCGCTCGGCTCATCGGCGGAATTATGCGGGCCAGAGCGTTAGCGCATCGCCGCTGTCCGGCGGGGCGCCCGCATCGCCTCAGATATAATCGCCATTTCCCGGTGGTGCTGCGCGGAGGTTCCCTCGACCGACGGGTCCGTCGACGACGGGTCCATCGACCGACGCAGCGCTCTTCTTCATGACCAAGTTCGTTTTCGTCACCGGTGGCGTCGTGTCTTCGCTCGGCAAAGGCATCGCGGCGGCGTCGCTCGCGGCGATCCTCGAGTCGCGCGGCCTCAAGGTCACGCTGCTCAAGCTCGATCCGTACATCAACGTCGATCCGGGGACGATGTCGCCGTTCCAGCACGGCGAGGTGTTCGTCACCGAGGACGGCGCGGAGACCGACCTCGACCTCGGCCACTACGAGCGCTTCGTCAGCGCGCGGATGCGCAAGGTCAACAACTTCACGACCGGCCAGATCTACGAGAGCGTGATCCGCAAGGAGCGGCGCGGCGAGTATCTCGGCAAGACGGTGCAAGTGATTCCGCACATCACGAACGAGATCCAGGACTTCGTCCGGCGGGGCGCGGCGGCGGCCTTCCCCGAGTCGGGCGGGCCCGACATCGCGCTGGTCGAGATCGGCGGCACGGTCGGCGACATCGAGTCGCTGCCGTTCCTCGAGGCCGCACGGCAGATGAGTCTGAAGGGCGGACGCGGCTATGCGTGCTTCCTGCATCTGACGCTCGTGCCGTTCATCGCGTCGGCCGGCGAGTTGAAGACGAAGCCGACGCAGCACAGCGTCCAGAAGTTGCGCGAGATCGGCATCCAGGCCGACGCGCTGCTGTGCCGCGCGGACCGTCGCATCCCGGAGGACGAACGCGCGAAGATCTCGCTCTTTTCGAACATCGAGATGGACGGCGTGATCTCGGTGTGGGACGCCGACTCGATCTACAAGATCCCGACGATGCTGCATGAACAGGGCCTCGACGATCTCGTCTGCGAGCGCCTCGGCATCACGGCGCCGCCGGCCGACCTGTCGGTCTGGGACCGGCTCGTCGTCAGCCTCGAGCATCCGAAATGCGAGGTCACGATCGGCATGGTGGGCAAGTACGTCGACCTCACCGAGTCGTACAAGTCGCTGACGGAGGCGCTCGTGCATGCCGGCATCCACACCGGCGCGAAGGTCAACATCGAATACCTCGATTCGGAAGCGATCGAGACGGAAGGCACCGGCGGCCTCGCTCACCTCGACGCGATCCTGATCCCTGGCGGCTTCGGCGTACGCGGCACCGAGGGCAAGATTCGTGCGATCCGCTATGCGCGCGAGAACGACGTGCCGTTCCTCGGCATCTGCCTCGGAATGCAGCTCGCGACGATCGAGTTCGCGCGTCACCGCTGCGGGCTCGAGGGCGCCAACAGCACCGAGTTCGATCCCGACACGCCGCATCCGGTCGTCGCGCTGATCACCGAATGGCAGGACCGCGACGGCAAGGTCGAGAAGCGCAGCACCAGCTCGGACCTCGGCGGCACGATGCGGCTCGGTTCGCAACGCTGTCCGGTCGAGCCGAACACGCTCGCCGCGCGCATCTACGGCGCCGAGGTCAACGAGCGGCATCGCCATCGCTACGAGGTCAACAACTGGTTCGCGCCGATCCTCGAGGCGCAGGGCTACCGGATCAGCGCGCACACGCCGGCGGAGTCGCTGCCGGAGATCATGGAGCTCCCGCAGTCGGGACCGAACGCGCACCCGTGGTTCTTCGGCGTGCAGTTCCACCCGGAGTTCACGTCGACGCCGCGCGCGGGGCACCCGCTGTTCACGTCGTACATCGAGGCGGCCATCGCGAGTCGAGCGGCGCGCCTGAAGAAGGCGGCGTGAGGATCGTCGGCTTTCCTCCTTCGTCGTTCCCGCGAAAGCGGGAACCCAGCGACTTTCAGCGCGTACCGGCCGAACGACACCGGGTCTCCGCCTTCGCGGGGACGACGACGCGATGAATCTTTGCGGCTTCGAGGTCGGCATCGACCGGCCCTTCTTCCTGATTGCCGGACCGTGCGTCATCGAGTCGCGGCAACTCGCGTTCGACACGGCCGGGATCCTGAAGGAGATGACGACCGAGCTCGGCATCCCGTTCGTCTACAAGTCGTCGTTCGACAAGGCGAACCGCAGTTCGGGGAAGTCGTTCCGCGGGCCCGGGATGGAGAACGGCCTGAAGATCCTCGGCGAGGTCAGGCAGAAGATCGGCGTGCCGGTCCTGACCGACATCCACGAGATCGACGAGATCGACGCGGTCGCGTCGGTGGTCGATGTGCTGCAGACACCGGCGTTCCTCTGCCGCCAGACCGACTTCATCCACGCCGCCGCGTCGGCCGGGAAGCCGGTCAACATCAAGAAGGGCCAGTTCCTCGCGCCGCACGACATGAAGAATGTCGCCGACAAGGCGCGCGACGCGGCCGTCGCGGCCGGGGGCGACGGCGCCAACATCATGGTCTGCGAACGCGGCGCCTCGTTCGGCTACAACAACCTCGTCTCCGACATGCGGTCGCTCGCGATCATGCGCGAGACCGGTTGTCCGGTCGTCTTCGATGCCACGCACTCGGTGCAGCTCCCCGGCGGCCAGGGGACGACCTCGGGCGGACAGCGCGAGTTCGTGCCGGTGCTGGTCCGCGCCGCGCTCGCGGTCGGCGTGTCCGGCGTCTTCCTGGAGACGCACCCGGACCCGGCGAACGCGATGTCCGACGGTCCGAACGCGGTGCCGCTGAAGCACATGCGAAAGCTGCTCGAGACGATGGTCGCGATCGACCGCACCGTGAAGTCGACCGCGTTCGCGGAAGACGACTTCGACGCCTGACCACGAACCAACAGGACACGCGATGGCCGCCTACATCGTCGCCGATGTCGAGATCACCGACCCCGAGCAGTACGCCGCCTACCGCGCGCTGTCGAGCGCCGCGTTCGAGGCCCACGGCGTGCAGCCGCTCGCACGCGGCGGCCGGACCGAGCGGCTCGAGGGCCGCGAGCCCGGACGCATCGTCGTGTTGTCGTTCGCGTCGATGGACGCGGCACGCGCGTTCTACGACTCGCCCGAATACCGGAAGGCGCGCGAGGCGCGCAAGGATGCCGCGATCATGAACATGCTGATCGTCGAAGGCGTCTGAAGACGGGACGCGGACAGCGGGCAAACCTCTTTCGAAACGAAGACAGGGAAGACATGAGCGCAATCGTCGACATCATCGGCCGCGAGATCATCGACAGCCGCGGCAACCCCACCGTCGAATGCGACGTGCTGCTCGAGTCGGGCGTACTCGGCCGTGCCGCGGTGCCGTCGGGCGCATCGACCGGCTCGCGCGAGGCGATCGAGCTGCGGGACGGTCCCTCGTCGGGCGATCGGCATCGCTACGGGGGCAAGGGTGTGCTGAAGGCCTGCGAGAACATCAACACCGAGATCTCCGAGGCCGTGATGGGCCTCGACGCGAACGAGCAGGCGTTCCTGGACCGGACGCTGATCGACCTCGACGGTACCGACAACAAGGCGCGCCTCGGCGCGAACGCGATGCTCGCGGTGTCGATGGCGGTCGCCAAGGCCGCGGCCGAGGAGTCGGGGCTGCCGCTCTACCGCTACTTCGGCGGCACGTCGGCGATGACGATGCCGGTGCCGATGATGAACGTCATCAACGGCGGTGCGCATGCGAACAACAACCTCGACCTTCAGGAGTTCATGATCATCCCGGTCGGCGCGCCGAGCTTCCGCGAGGCCGTCCGCTACGGCGCCGAGGTGTTCCACGCGTTGAAGAAGGTCATCGCGGACAAGGGTATGAGCACCGCGGTCGGCGACGAGGGCGGCTTCGCGCCGTCGGTCGCGAACCACGAGGCCGCGATCCAGCTGATCCTCGACGCGATCGACAAGGCCGGCTACACCGCGGGCACGCAGATCGCGATCGGCCTCGACTGCGCGGCGAGCGAGTTCTACAAGGACGGCAAGTACCAGCTCGACGGCGAGGGGCTGATCCTCGACGCGGCCGGCTTCACCGACCTGCTCGCGGCGTGGTGCGACAAGTATCCGATCCTGTCGATCGAGGACGGCATGGCCGAGGGCGACTGGGCTGGCTGGAAGGCGCACACCGACGTCCTCGGCAAGAAGGTGCAGCTGGTCGGCGACGACCTGTTCGTGACGAACACGAAGATCCTCCGCGAAGGCATCGAGCAGGGGATCGCGAACTCGATCCTGATCAAGATCAACCAGATCGGCACGCTGTCCGAGACGTTCGCCGCGATCGAGATGGCCAAGCGCGCCGGCTACACGTCGGTGATCAGCCATCGCTCCGGCGAGACCGAGGACACGACGATCGCCGACATCGCGGTCGGGACCAACGCGATGCAGATCAAGACCGGCTCGATGAGCCGCACCGACCGCGTCGCGAAGTACAACCAGCTGCTGCGGATCGAGGAAGACCTGGGCGACGTCGCGACCTATCCGGGCCGCAGCGCGTTCTACAACCTCAAGTAGCCGCCGCGCCGGCGACCCGCGTCATGCGCATGGTCCCGCTGGTCCTCGCGGCGCTGCTCATCGTCGTGCAGTTCCCGCTCTGGCTCGGCAAGGGCGGCTGGATGCGCGTCCGCGAGGCCGAGCAGATGCTCGCGTCGCAGAACCGCGTCAACCAGGAGCTCGAGGCGCGGAACGCGAAGCTGGCCGCCGAGGTGAAGGATCTGAAGGAAGGGGCCGGCGCCGTCGAGGAGCGCGCGCGCTACGAGCTCGGGATGCTGAAGGAAGGCGAGCTGTTCGTCCAGATCGTCGAGGCGCCGAAGCCGGCGAAGGGCGAATGACGCAACGTCAGTAGCCGTTCGGCTCGATCGCGCGTCCGCGCGCCGTCCGCCCCGTCCACCACCTGCGGATCAGCACCGCGGCGCCGACGACGCCGACCGTCGCGACGATCACGCGGAGCGCGCGCGCCCAGACGCACAGCAAGGCGATCGTCATGCCGAACGCCACCCACTGCGCCCACCAGTGTCCGGGCGACGTGAACCAGTTGATGAAGAAGCAGAGGCCCGTGACGAAGAGCGCGTGGAACGGAAACGTCACGGCCTTGATCAGCGCGGACAACGGGTTCATCGATGGTCTCCGAAACGGTGGGGAAGCGCGCATCGTATCGACGACGGCGTTCCGGGCTTCCGACGCGCGACGAAACGACCTCGGAACGGCATCGACCGTCGCGGCAGGCGATGAACCGCAACGGCCGCGTGCCGGGCGTTACGCGTACGACTCCGTCGGGATGCAGCCGCAGAACAGGTTGCGATCGCCGTAGACGTGGTCCGCGCGGCCGACCGGCGGCCAGTACTTGTTCGCGCGGAGGCTCTTCAGCGGATACGCGGCCGTCTCGCGCGAGTACGGATGGGTCCAGTCGGCGACCAGCAGCGACTCGGCCGTGTGCGGCGCGTTGCAGAGCGGGTTGTCGTCGCGCGGCATGCGGCCGTCCTCGATCGCGCGGATCTCGTCGCGGATCGCGATCATCGCGGCGACGAAGCGGTCGAGCTCGACCAGCGGCTCGGACTCGGTCGGCTCGATCATCAGCGTGCCGGCGACCGGGAAGCTCATCGTCGGCGCGTGGAAGCCGTAGTCCATCAGGCGCTTCGCGACGTCGTCGACCGTGACGCCGCTCGACTCCTTGATCGGGCGGAGATCGAGGATGCATTCGTGCGCGACCAGCCCATGATCGCCGCGATAGAGCACCGGGAAGTGCGGGTCGAGCCGGCGCGCGAGGTAGTTCGCCGAGAGGATCGCGGTCTCGGTGGCCGCGGTCAGCCCCGACTTTCCCATCATCGCGATGTACATCCACGAGATCGGCAGGATCGACGCCGATCCGTAGGGCGCCGCCGAGACGGCACCGATCGCCGCCCCCTGGTCGACGACGCCGTCGCGGGGCACCCGGCCGGGGAGGAAGCGCGCGAGATGCGCGGCGACGCCGACCGGACCGACGCCCGGGCCGCCGCCGCCGTGCGGGATGCAGAACGTCTTGTGCAGGTTGAGGTGCGAGACGTCGCCGCCGAAGTGGCCCGGCGCCGCGACGCCGACCATCGCGTTCATGTTCGCGCCGTCGACGTAGACCTGTCCGCCGTGGCGATGGACGATCTCGCAGATGCGCTGGACGCCGGCCTCGTAGACCCCGTGCGTCGACGGATACGTGATCATCACCGCGGCGAGGTCGTCGGCGTGCTGCGCCGCCTTCGCCTCGAGATCGTCGAGGTCGACGTTGCCCTGGTCGTCGCAGGCGGTCACGACGACCTTCATCCCCGCCATCTGTGCCGACGCGGGGTTGGTGCCGTGCGCCGACGATGGGATCAGGCAGACGTTCCGATGCGCTTCGCCGCGCGACGCGTGCCACGCGCGAATCACCAGGAGGCCGGCGTACTCGCCTTGCGATCCGGCGTTCGGCTGCAGGGAGACGGCCGCGTAGCCGGTCGCCGCGCACAGCATGTCCTCGAGACCGGCAATCATCGCCCGGTAGCCGTCGGTCTGCGACGGCGGCGCGAACGGGTGCATGTGCGCGAACGCCGGCCACGTGACCGGGATCATCTCGGACGTGGCATTCAGCTTCATCGTGCACGAGCCGAGCGGGATCATCGCGCGGTCGAGCGCGATGTCCTTGTCCGCGAGACGGCGCAGGTAGCGCAGCATCTCGGTCTCGGAGTGATGCGTGTTGAAGACCGGATGGGTGAGGTAACTCGACGTGCGGCCGAGCGCAGCCGGCCACGCGTCGACGGCGGATGCGGGAAGCCGCTCGAGGTCCGGAAACGCGCGCCCCGCAGTGAACAGGCGCCACAGGCGCCGGACGTCGGCGCGCGTCGTCGTCTCGTTGAGCGCGATGCCGACATGGCCGTCGTCGACGACCCGCAGGTTGATCCGATCCGCCGCGGCGCCCGCGTGCACGGCGGCCGCATCGCAGGCGACGGTGAGCGTGTCGAACCAGCTGTCGTTGTCGACCCCGACGCCGAGTGCTTCGAGCCCGTCGGCCAGGATCGTCGTCAGCCGATGGACGCGGCGGGCGATCGTCGCGAGGCCCTCCGGTCCGTGATAGACCGCATACATGCTCGCCATCACCGCGAGCAGGACCTGCGCCGTGCAGATGTTCGACGTCGCCTTCTCGCGGCGGATGTGCTGCTCTCGGGTCTGCAGCGCGAGACGGTACGAGCGCTTGCCGTTCGCGTCGAGCGTCACGCCGACCAGGCGTCCGGGCATGCTGCGCTTGAACGCGTCGCGGGTCGCGAGGTAGCCCGCGTGCGGGCCGCCGAATCCCATCGGCACGCCGAAGCGCTGGCTGGTGCCGACGACGACGTCGGCGCCCCATTCGCCGGGCGGCTTCAGCAGCGTCAGCGCGAGCAGGTCGGCCGCGACCACGACCAGGCCGCCGTCCGCGTGCACCGCCGCGACGAACGCCGCATGGTCGACGACCCGGCCGTCGACCCCCGGGTACTGCAGCAGGGCCGCGAAGCAGCCGCGCGCGGCGTCGGCGGTCGCGGGGCCGACGACCACCTCGATGCCGAGCGGCTCCGCGCGCGTCCGGACGACGGCGAGCGTCTGCGGCAGCACGTCGTCGGCGACGAAGAAGCGCGGCGTCGTTCGACCCGGCCTGCTCTTGCCGACGCGCTGGCACAGCGTCATCGCCTCGGCCGCGGCCGTCGCCTCGTCGAGCATCGACGCGTTGGCGATGTCCATCGCGGTCAGCTCCGAGACCATCGTCTGGAAGTTGATGATCGCTTCGAGGCGGCCCTGCGAGATCTCGGGCTGGTACGGCGTGTAGGCCGTGTACCAGGCCGGGTTCTCGAGCACGTTCCGCAGCACGACGCCGGGCGTGATGCAGCCGTGGTAGCCCTGGCCGATGAACGAGCGGAAGACCTCGTTTCGCGCGGCCATCGCCGCGAGCCGCTCGAGCGCTTCGGCCTCGGGCACCGGCTCGGCCAGCGCCAGCGCGTCGGGACCCGTCGCCGGGCGGCGGATCGCCGACGGGACGATCGCGTCGATCAGCGCCTGGCGCGTCGGATAGCCGAGCGCCTCGAGCATCGTCGCCTGGTCGGCGTCCGAGGGGCCGATGTGGCGAGCGACGAATGCATCGCGGCGTTCGAGATCAACGAGCGTCGGGCGGGCGCCGGCGGCGGTCACGGCGGGTTCGGTGACGGCATTCATTCGGTCAGGACGCGATCAACGCCGCGTACGCATCGTCGTCCATCAGCGCATCGACCGCGGCCGCGTCGTCGGGGCGTACGCGCAGGAACCAGCCTTCGTTCATCGGGTCGGTGTTGACCTTCGCCGGGTCGTCGGGGAGGGCATCGTTGACCGCGACGACCGTGCCGGCGAACGGCATCTTCACGTCGGCCGCCGCCTTCACCGACTCGACGACGCACGCGGGCTCCCCTTTCGCCATCCGGCGACCGACCTCCGGCATCTCGATGAAGACGATGTCGCCGAGCGCGTCCTGCGCGTGGTCGGTGATGCCGACGGTCGCGGTGCCGTCGGCTTCGGTGCGAACCCACTCGTGGTCCTCGGTGTAGTGCAGGGTCATGGACATCCTTCGATGGGGCGGTGACGCGGGTCGTCTCGTAACGTCAGCCGCGGAAGTAACGATGGGGGACGAACGGCGTGGCGGCGACGCGCATCGGGACCGGCTTGCCGCGAACCATCGCGGCGACCTCCGTCCCGACCGCCGCGCGCGCCGGCGGCAGGTAGCCGAGCGCGACGGCGCGGTCGATCGTGGGGCCGATGGTGCCGCTGGTCACGTGGCCGATCGCGCTGCCGTCGGCATCGACGACGACGCTGCCCTCGCGGACCGGGACGCGATCGAGCCCGACCAGCCCGACGCGCTTCTTCGCGACGACATCCGGCGACCCCGGGTCTTTCGCGGCCGCGAGCTGCGCGAGGATGCGGCGGTCGCCGGGAAAGCCGCCGGGACGCTCGCCGTCGGCGCGTCGCGCCTTCGAGATCGCCCATGCCAGGCCGCCCTCGACCGGCGTGGTTCCGGTGTCGATGTCGTGGCCGTAGAGACAGAGGCCGGCCTCCAGACGCAGCGAGTCGCGGGCGCCGAGGCCGATCGGCGCCACCTCGGGCTCCGCGAGCAGGCGTCGAGCGAGCCGTTCGGCATCACGGTGGTCCACCGAGATCTCGAAGCCGTCCTCACCGGTGTAGCCGGACCGCGTCACGAAGCAGCGGATGCCATCGATGACGATCGTGCGCGCCGTCATGAACGTCCAGGTGGCGAAGTCGACCTCGGGGCAGAGCCGGGCCACGACCTCGACCGCCTTCGGCCCCTGCAGCGCGAGCAGGGCCTGTTCGTCGAGCTCGACGATGTCGCAGTCGGCATGGCCGGGACCGCCGAGCTCGGCCCGCAGGTGCGCCGTGTCCTGCACCTTGCACGACGCGTTGACGACGACGAAGAGGTGGTCGCTGCAGCGGGTCACCATCAGGTCGTCGAGGATGCCGCCGCTGCCGTCGGTGAAGAGCGCATAGCGCTGTTGATGGCGCGCCAGTCCGACGATGTCCATCGGGACGAGCGTCTCCAGGGCTTCGTCGACGGTCGGGCCGACCAGCTTCAGCTGCCCCATGTGCGAGACGTCGAAGAGGCCGGCCGCCGCGCGCGTGTGCCGGTGCTCCTGCAGGACGCCCTTCGGGTACTGGACCGGCATCTCGTAGCCGGCGAACGGCACCATCCGGGCACCGAGCTCGACATGCAGCGCATGCAGCGGGGTCCGCAGCAGCTCTGGGGATGGCGTCATGGGGATGGCGTCATGGAGTCGACGGACGGGCGGGAACGACGGGGACGACGTGCGCTCGACGCGCCTTTCGTGCCATCGGGCCAAGCAACGATTGTACCGACCGGCGGGAATGCCACCAAAAAGCCCGCCGGCTGCCGCGTCAGCTGCTGCGGTCGGCGCGGCGCGAGAAGCTGGTCGCGAACTGCGGTTGCGGTTCGTCGACCACCCGTACGCCGCCATCGGAGCTGAACAGGATGTTCGTCATCGACGTCGGCTGCCGGGCCGACTGGCTGGCGGCCTGCGTCGACGCCTGCAACGGATTCGGCGTCCGGGCCGTCTGCCCGTTCGTGCGCGTCCGGTACGGCGACGTGCCGGACGGCACCGAATCGTCCGCCGAGCGGAACTCCTGGCCGAGCGGGACGAGTCCGAAGCTGAATTCGCTGTCGTCGCGGATGCTCGTGCGCGCGGGCGGCGCGTTCGCGATCAGCTTCTCGTTCGTCTCCTCGGTCCGCCGCATCAGCGTGCCGACGACGAGCGCCTTGAAGTGTTCCTGACACTCCTCGCTGGCCAGCGCGTAGGCGGCGGCGTTCACCTCGAGATACGTCGTGTCGACCATCGCGACGACGGTGGCGTTGCGGCGGGCGCGCTCGGGCGACAGGAAGGCCAGCTCGCCGATCACCTGGCCCGGTCCGTAGACCGCCAGCTGCCGGCCCTTCAGCGACACCTCGACCTCGCCTTCGATGATGACGCCGAAGTTGCCGCCTTCGTCGCCCTCGACCATCAACGGGCGCGACTCGTGGACGATGCGCCAGTGCGAGATGCGCAGGATCTCCCAGATCTCGTCGTTCTCGAAGTCGGTGAAGGCGCCGTTCTGCCGCAGGATCCGGAAGCGGCGCGTCAGCCGGACCGAATCGGCGTCGTCGAGGATCTGGAACTTCGCGCTCGACAGGTCCTGCGCGAACTGCGCGCCGGTGCGATAGCGCGTGTACAGGTCCTTCTCGAGCGTGCGCTTGATGATCGGATCGAGCGTGTCCGGGACCGACGGGTTCAGCGTGCTGACAGCCTCCGGATCCATGTTGATGATCTTGTACATCAGCGACGCCCGGTTCTTGGCGCGGAACGGCTGGCGGCCGGTCAGCAGCTCGAACATGACGGTGCCGAGCGAGTACAGGTCGGTCTGCCCGTTCAGCGGATAGTCCTTGATCTGCTCGGGCGACATGTAGGCCGGCGAGCCCACGCCCATGATGAACGTCGAGTCCGAATCGCTCTTCTTCTTCATGTCGAGCGCGAGGCCGAAGTCGGTGATCTTCACGACGTCGTCGCTGCCGAGCATGATGTTGTCGGGCTTGATGTCGCGATGAACCACGCCCATCCGGGCCGAGAAGTCGAGCGCCATCGCGCACTTGAACACGATCTCGACGACGCGGTGCGGCGGCAGCAGCTTGTCGAAGCTGCAATGCTCGCGAAGCGCGACGCCGCTCACGAACTCCATCGCGATGTACGCGAATTTCTCCTCGATGTCGGCTTCGAAGATCGAGACGATGTTCGGGTGCTTGACCTTCATCGCCAGCGACGCCTCGGTCGCGAACAGCTTCTTCAGTCGGCGGCTCAGCTTCGCGTTCGACTGATTGAAGAGGATCACCTTGAGCGCGACGATCTGGTTGGTGCCGGTGTGGATCGCCCGATAGACCGTGGCGGTCGCACCGGTGCCCACCTTCTCGAGGGTGCGGTAGGGACCGAACATCTGCGCGGCGGCGGGATCCGCGGCCCCCGCAGAAGCGCTTCGTGAAGAGGGGATAGCCGTCATGAGGTCGTACGTCCGAGCCGGAGTCCTGACGCAGTCGAGCGCGCGACGTCGGGCGGATTCACAGAATACTCCAGTCTTGTGCGAGGAGAACTGCGGTCAGTGCGGCCGCTGCGCGTCGGTGTCGGCGCCGCGTCGAACTGGTGCGTCGAGCCCGGGCGACGCACCGGTGCGCTAACATGCCGCCGTCCCCAGGACACTCGAGTCAGCGTCGTCGCGACGGGCCGAGCGCCTCGCACGCCGCGGTGACAAGACATCCGCCCGTCCGGTCCCGATCCGGCGCGAAATCCAGGACCCTCGTCATTGAGCATCGATCAACACCCCGGCCCTCCGGCCGGCCGCATCACGACGGACGCAGCCGACACGCCGGACGAGACGACGATCGCGCCGGCGCCGCGGCGGCGCCGTCGGATCACGGCGGGGATGGTGCTTTCGGCGTTCGTGATCTCGGCGCTGATCGCGGCCGCCAACTGGGCGTTCTGGTCGTGGCTCAACCGGCCGCCCGTCTCCGCGCCTTGGACCGGGCCGGTCGGCGGTTTCGCCTACAACGGCTTTCGACGCGACCAGTCGCCGCTTCCACCGAATGCGAGCTTCCCGACCGAGCAGGAAGTCGGCGAGGACATCGCGATGCTGTCGAAGTATTCGAATCGCCTGCGCATCTACAGCTCGCTCGACACCGCGGATGCGTCCGACGCGTCGATCGTCCCCAGTCTGGCCCAGGCGCACGCCATGACGGTGACGGTTGGCGCCTGGCTGTCGACCGACATGAAGCGGAACGATGACGAGATCAAGGCGCTGCTCACGCTGCTTCGCAGCGCGCCCAACATCGATCGCGTGATGGTCGGCAACGAGACGCTACTCCGCGGCGATCTCAACCCGAAGCAGCTGATCGAATACATCGACATCGTCAAGCGCCGCTCGAGGGTTCCCGTGTCGACCGCCGAGTCCTGGGACATCTGGCTCACGCACGATTCCGCGAAGAGCAAGCAGATGCAGGAGGTCGCCCGGCACGTCGACTTCATCACGGTGCACCTGCTGCCTTACTGGGAAGGCGTACCGCGGGATGCCGCGGTCAAGCACGTGCTGCGTCGTTACGCCGACATGCAGCGGGCGTATCCCAACAAGAAGATCGTCATCGGCGAGGTGGGCTGGCCGAGCGGTGGGAGTCGGGTCCCGGTCAAGAACCTGGAGGACCCCAATGCGCCGATCTCGTACTCGAATGCTTCGATCATCGACGAGGCGCAGTTCATCCGCGAGTTCCTGCCGCAGGCGAAGGCGCTGAAGCTCGACTATTACCTGATGGAGGCGATCGACCAGCCCTGGAAGCGCGGCAACGAGGGCCGGACCGGCGCCTACTGGGGCGTCTTCAACGCGGACCGTCAGCCGAAGTTCTCGTTCGACGGTCCGGTGGTGCCGGACCCGGGCTGGCCGCGAAAGGCGGTGGTCGCGTCGGTGCTGGCGCTGTTCCCGATCGTCGCGTTCTGCATCGCGTTCTCGCGTTTCCGGGTCGGCGGCCGGCTGTTCTTCGGCATCGTGATCCAGGCCGCGATGACGCTGGTCGTGTGGCTGGTCACGCTGCCGTTCGAGTTCTACCTCAACACGCTCGACTGGACGATGCTGATCCTGCTGCTGCCGGCGCTCGCGGCGATGCTGATGATCCTGCTCGCGAACGCGTTCGAGTTCACCGAAGTGGTCTGGCAGAAGCACTGGCAGCGGCATTTCCGTCCGGAGCGGCCGGCGCTCGATGCGGTCCAGCCGTTCGTGTCGATCCATCTGCCTTGCCACAACGAGCCGCCCGAGATGGTGATCCAGACGCTCGCGAGCCTGGCGCGGTTGGACTATCGCGACTTCGAGGTGCTGGTCCTCGACAACAACACGAAGAACGAGGACGTCTGGAAGCCGGTCGAGCGCTACGTCGAGCGCCTGAACGAGCACGACGACCGCGGCGACTCGGGCGGCCGGCCGCGCTTCCGCTTCTTCCATCTCGCCGACTGGCCGGGGTTCAAGGCCGGTGCGCTCAACTTCGGCCTCGAGGAGACGAATCCGCGCGCCGAGGTCGTCGGCGTCGTCGATGCCGACTACGTCGTCGACCCCGACTGGCTGAAGGTCACCGTCGGCCACTTCGAGGTGCCGCGCGTGGCCGTCGTGCAGTGTCCGCAGGCGCACCGCGACTGGCAGCACAACGCGTTCCAGCGCATGACGTCGTGGGAATACGACGGCTTCTTCCGCATCGGGATGCATCACCGCAACGAGCGCGACGCGATCATCCAGCACGGCACGATGACGCTGGTGCGAAAGCGCGCGCTGGTCGAGACCGGCGGCTGGTCCGAGTGGTGCATCTGCGAGGACGCCGAGCTGGGCCTCCGCCTGATGAACTCCGGCTGGGAGACGCGCTACATCGACGAGGTGCTCGGCCGCGGCCTCACGCCGTCGCACTTCTCCGGCTACAAGTCGCAGCGCTTCCGCTGGGCGTTCGGCGCGATGCAGATCCTGAAGCGGCGCTGGAACTGGCTCTGGGGGCGGCAGGACCGGCAGCCCGCCGGCGCGACGACGCCGAGGCCGCGCGGGCTGACGGGCGGCCAGCGCTTTCACTTCCTGACCGGCTGGTTCTCGTGGTTCGCCGACGCGCTGCATCTTTTCTTCACGCTCGCGTCGCTCGCCTGGACCGTCGGCATGCTGCTGAACCCCGAGAACTTCAGCCTGCCGCTCGACCTCTTCGTGATCCCGGTCCTCGGCTTCTTCGTGCTGAAGGCGTACTTCGGGCCGTCGCTCTACCGGGCGCGCGTGCCGTGCGGATGGCGCGACGTGATCGGCGCGTCGATCGCGTCGATGGCGCTCTCGCATGCGATCGCGCGCGGCATCATCGCCGGCCTCGTGCAGAAGACCGGCACCTTCGTCGTCACCCCGAAGAGCTGGCAGACCGGGAAGAAGAAGAGCCCGTTCGCGTGGGTGGGCGCGGTCCGCGAGGAAGGGCTGATGCTGCTGGCGATCATCATTGCCGCGTTCGGCGTGATGAAGATGATGCCGACGCAGTACGAGAGCCTGCTGTGGATCGGCATCCTCGCGACCCAGGCGATCCCGTACTTCTCGTCGGTCGCGTGTGCGCTCGTCTCGGCGTACGCGCCGCGACGGACCATCCGGCCGGTCGGCAGCGAAGGCACCAGCGACCTGCACTCGCTCGAGGTCGCGGCGCTGCCGCAGGGCTCGGCG
>CAXTDA010000033.1:14965-16699 GCA_964242935.1 uncultured Burkholderiaceae bacterium
CCCGTCAAGTCGCTGGTCGAGGACAACCTCAGCCTGATCCGCTGGCGCGACGCCGACGGCCGGAAGGGCCGCATCGACGAGGACCAGTTGCGCCGGCTGTTCGATCAGGGCAAGGACGAGATCGTCCGGCTGGTCGCCACCGAGGGCTACTACACGCCGACCGTCGACGCCGAGCTCCAGCAGACCGGCGACCGCTGGATGGCCCGCTACCGCATCACGCCGAACGGATTGACGACGGTCGAGTCGGTCGATCTGCAGTTCCTCGGCCCGATCGCGCAGGCGCCGGCCGGCGAGAAACCCGACCGCGACGCGTTGCGGAACGACTGGACGCTGACCGCCGGCCGCGTGTTTCGCCAGTCGGACTGGGAAGCGAACAAGCGCCGGCTGGTGCAGGGCCTGCTGATCCGCACCTACCCGTTCGCATCGATCACCCGCAGCGAGGCGCAGGTCGACGTCCGCACCGCGAAGGCGAAGCTCACCGTCGTGGTGGCGAGCGGTCCCGCGGTGCGCTTCGGCCCGCTGCAGATCACCGGCCTGCAACGCTATCCCGAGGAGATCGTGCGCAACCTCAACCCGATCGATCTCGGCGAGCTCTATTCGCAGGCGCAGGTCTTCGAGTACCAGCAGCGACTCAACAGCAGCGGCTACTTCTCGCGCGTCGAGGTCAGCATCGACGCGATGGCCGATCCCGGCAGCGACCCGCGCTCGCCGTTCGTGCCGCCCGGGACGAAGGAGGGCGAGGGAACCGCCGCGACCGCCGAGGCGCCGGCGACGCCGCTGCCGCGCGAGGTGACGCTGCCGCTTCGCGTCTTCGTCGAGGAGAACAAGTCGAAGACGGCCTCGTTCGGTTTCGGCCTGTCGACCAACTCCGGGCCGCGCGTGTCGGGCGCCTACAACGTGATCGACTTCCTCGGCGGTGGCAAGCAGCTGCGGACGACGCTCTCGATCGACCGGCTGACGCAGACGCTCGGCGCCGATCTCGTCTTTCCGACGACGGCCCGCGGGTACCGCGACTCGATCTCGTCGTACGTCCGGCGCGAGGACGTGCAGAATCAGACGACGCGGAGCGCCGGCGTCACGGCGAAGCGCGCCTGGGGTCCGGCCGACACCGAACGCTTCAAGACGCTCGACTACATCTACGAGCAGAAGGAGGTCTCGGGCGTCCCGCAGACGTCGACGCAGATCGTCGGTACCACGTACGGCGTGACGCTGCGGCGGACCGACAACCTGCTGACGCCGACCCGCGGGTATCTCGCGAGCGGCACGGTTGGCGCCGGCGTGCGCGTGACGACCGGGCAGCCGTACGCCCGCGCGTACGGCAAGGCGGTGCGCTACCAGCCGCTCGGCGACAACGACACGCTGCTGGTCCGCGGCGAACTCGGCCTGATCGCCGGGCGGGACACGGTGACGCTGCCGTCGACGCTGCTGTTTCGCGCCGGCGGGCAGGGGTCGGTGCGCGGCTACGGCTACCAGAGCCTCGGCGTGCAGCAGGCCGACGCGATCGTCGGCGGGCGGTACCTCTGGACCGGGACCGTCGAAGGCATCCACTGGCTCGGCCCGAAATATCCCGATTGGGGCGCGGCCGCTTTCGTCGACGCCGGCAACGCGGGCAACACCTTCTCGGCGCTCGATCCGGTCGTCGGCTACGGCGTCGGTGCGCGCTGGCGGAGCCCGGGCGGCGTCCTCGACCTCGACGTCGCGCACGGCATCCAGAACGGCTCGACGCGCCTGCAC
>CAXTDA010000034.1:0-16278 GCA_964242935.1 uncultured Burkholderiaceae bacterium
GGTGCAGAGCGTCAAGGAAGCGCCGAACTACCGGGTGGAGTGACGCGTCGGGGGCGGAGCAGCGAGGCACTCGATTTTGGCGGCCCGGCGCAGGCCGGGACTCGAGTGCATCGTCCGTGCGTGCGGCACGGACTCGGGCCCCGGCCTGCGCCGGGGTGACCAAGCTGAGTGCAGCGTCGCCCGCATGAACCGACGTTCGACATCCACCGTCGAGCCGGTCGTCGGCGTGCCGCGCCAGCCCGGCATGGCCTTCATCATGCTGGTCGTGCTGATCGACATGCTGTCGATCGGCATCATCGTCCCCGTGCTGCCGTCGCTGGTCGGCGGCTTCGCCGCGAACCCGGCGGAGCAGACGACCTGGTACGGCGTCGTCACGTTCGCGTTCGCGCTGAGCAGCTTCTTCGCATCCCCGGTGCTGGGTGCGCTGTCCGACGCCTACGGCCGCCGGCCGATCCTGCTGCTCGGCTTCTGCGGCCTCGCGGTCAGCTTCTTCGCGACCGGCCTCGCGACCGCGTTGTGGATTCTGATCGCGTCGCGGGTCGCCGGCGGCGCGCTGCAGGCGAACGCGTCGGTCGCCAACGCCTACGTTGCCGACATCACGCCGGCCGAGCAGCGCGCGAAGCGCTTCGGCCTCCTGGGCGCGATGTTCGGCATCGGCTTCATCGCCGGGCCGGTGATCGGCGGTCTGCTCGGGGGGATCGACCTGCGGCTGCCGTTCTTCGTCGCTGGCGGACTGTCGCTCGTCAACCTCGCGTACGGCGTGCTCGTGCTTCCCGAGTCGCTGCCGGTCGA
Organism: uncultured Burkholderiaceae bacterium; assembly: GCA_964242935.1. Classification (GTDB taxonomy): domain Bacteria; phylum Pseudomonadota; class Gammaproteobacteria; order Burkholderiales; family Burkholderiaceae_D; genus CAHJXF01. Next base: position 793 of record CAXTDA010000034.1, read on the forward strand.
TCGACGGCGGCGCTTCGACCTCGCGCGCGTCAATCCCTTCGCGTCGCTGAAGAGCCTCGCGCTGCTCGACCGCTCGTGGTGGCTGGTCGGGGTGCTCGCCTGCTCGGCGCTCGCGCAGTTCACGCTGTACACGACGTGGGTCCTCTACACGACCTTCCGCTTCGGCTGGGGACCGACCGAGAACGGCTGGTCGCTGTTCGCGGTCGGTCTGGTCGCGGCACTGGTGCAGGGGGTCCTGCTCGGTCCGCTGCTGAAGCGCTTCAGCCATCGCCGGCTCGCGGTCGTCGGGCTCGTGTCGTCGGTCGCGAGCTACGTCGCCTTCGGCTTCGTTACCGAGGGCTGGATGATGTACGTCGTGATCGTCGCCGGGTTCGCGGGCAACGTCGTCGGTGCGGTGATGCAGAGCTTCGTCTCGGGCGCGACCGACGCGACGCGCCAGGGCCAGGCGATGGGCGCCGTGGCCTCGTTGAACAGCCTGATGGCGGTGATCGCGCCGATGTTCGCGGCGCCGATCCTCGCGACGGTCTCGCATCTGCCGAAGGGTGACTGGCGTCTCGGCGCGCCGATGTTCTTCTGCGCACTGCTGCAGCTCGCATCGCTCTTGATCGCCGTCTCGCACTTCAGGCGGGCCGACCACGGGGAAGCCGGTGTCCCGGCGCCGACCTGATGCATTCCAGGATCCTCATCCTCGACTTCGGCTCGCAGGTCACGCAGCTGATCGCGCGCCGCATCCGCGAGGCGAAGGTGTTCTGCGAGGTGCATGCGGCCGACGTCGACGACGCGTTCGTCCGAGACTACGCGCGCGACGGCGCACTGAAGGGCGTGATCCTCTCCGGCAGCCACGCGAGCACGTACGAGGACCAGGACCTGCGCGCGCCGCAGGCCGTGTTCGAGCTCGGCGTGCCGGTCCTCGGCATCTGCTACGGGATGTTCGCGATGACGGTGCAGCTCGGCGGCGACGTCGAGCCGAGCACGCACCGCGAGTTCGGCTTCGCCGAGGTCCGCGCCCGCGGCCACACCGCGCTGCTCGCCGGCATCGCGGACCGGACGACGCCCGACGGGCACGGCCTGCTCGACGTCTGGATGAGCCACGGCGACAAGGTCACCGCGATGCCGCCCGGCTTCCGGCTGATGGCGTCGACGCCGAGCTGCCCGATCGCCGGGATCGCCGACGACGCCCGCCGCTTCTACGGCGTCCAGTTCCACCCCGAGGTCACGCACACGCCGCAAGGCCGCGCGATCCTCGAACGCTTCGTGCTCGACCTCTGCGGCGCGCGGCCCGACTGGGTGATGCGCGACTACGTCGAGGAGTCGGTCGCGTCGGTCCGCGCGCAGGTCGGCGACGACGAGGTGATCCTCGGCCTTTCCGGCGGCGTCGATTCGTCGGTCGCCGCGGCGCTGATCCATCGCGCGATCGGCGACCAGCTCACCTGCGTCTTCGTCGACCACGGGCTGCTCCGTCAGGGCGAAGGCGAGCAGGTGATGCGGACCTTCGGCGACCACCTCGGCGTCCGCGTGATCCACGTCGATGCGAGCGACGTCTTCCTCGCGAAGCTCGAAGGCGTGACCGATCCGGAGGCGAAGCGGAAGATCATCGGCCGCGAGTTCGTCGAGGTGTTCCAGGCCGAGTCCGCGAAGCGGCCGAACGCGAAGTGGCTGGCGCAGGGGACGATCTACCCCGACGTGATCGAGTCTGCCTCGAACAAGGTCGGCAGCGCGAAGAAGGCGACGACGATCAAGAGCCATCACAACGTCGGCGGCCTGCCGGATTCGTTGCATCTGCGACTGTTGGAGCCGCTCCGCGAGCTGTTCAAGGACGAGGTCCGCGAGCTCGGTATGGCACTCGGGCTGCCGCGCGAGATGGTCTACCGGCACCCCTTCCCGGGCCCCGGCCTCGGCGTCCGCATCCTCGGCGAGGTCAAGCGCGAATACGCGACGCTGCTGCAGCGCGCCGACGCGATCTTCATCGAGGAGCTGCGTGCGACGCCGTTCGTGCCGGCGATCGGCACGGCGGCCGAAGAGCACATACGCAACTGGTACGACGCGACGTCGCAGGCGTTCGCGGTGTTCCTGCCGGTGAAGTCGGTCGGCGTGATGGGCGACGGCCGGACCTACGAATGGGTCGTCGCGCTCCGCGCAGTGCAGACCACCGACTTCATGACCGCGCACTGGGCGCCCCTCCCGCACGCGCTGCTCGCGAAGGTGAGCAACCGCATCATCAACGAGGTACGCGGGATCAATCGCGTGGTGTACGACATCAGCGGGAAGCCGCCGGCGACGATCGAGTGGGAGTGAGACTGCTCCAGCATGCTCGCCGGACAAGGCGATGCAGTCATGGTCGACCTCACGCAGGGATCGATCTGCTCGATCGTGTGGCGGTGGCGCTCGAACAGGTCAGTGGCGCCGAGGAATTGACGAAGAGCGCGGTCGGAGTCGGACATGAGACAAGGCCAACGCACAGCGGCGCGCGATAGCATCGGGTTATGTCAGCCTTCCTGTCTGCGGGCCTGGGCACTCCGGGGCGTGCCGCCTATCATGCCGGTGTCGCATCCACACCCCCAAGCTTCCATGCACCGCACGCTGCTCGCCGTTTTTGCGCCATTTCCTTCAACCCCCGGCGCTGGAATGGTTCCCGCCGCTGCCGGGGCCGAAACCGGTGGCTTTGACCCTGCCTGGAACGCCCTGCGCGGCGCTGCCCTGCGAGGCGCGGTGGAAAAGTTCTATACCGATACCTTCCACGACGACGCACAGATCCGACGCTACTTCGCGGCAACCTACGTTCAGCACGTCGACGGCAAGACGCTGCATTTCGATGAGTTCCTCCTGCACGTGGGCTTCTTGCGCCGTGCCACGAAGTCGCTGCGATTCGAGGTGATCGATGCTGTCTACACGGACGGCCTGCTAGCCGACCGTCATCGCGTGCACATCGTCAAGGACAACGGCGAAACTGCCGAGGTGGAAGTGCTGGCCTTCTTGCGTATCGAGGACGGGCGCATCTTTGAACTCAACGAAGTGACACAGGTCATCCGCGGGGAAGCGGCGGATCGCGCCCTGGGATCACGCCTGCGCTGACCGCAATCGATCCGGCACGTGATGTGAGCCGAGTATCGAGCGTCGGCCAGGCGGCGCGCGTTCCCGGTCGTGGAGCATCGCGTGTCTCATCGTCTACACGGTTGGACTCACGCTGGCCGTCTGAGAATCATTCGCATGATGATCCGACAGGTGCAATGTCGAACGACATGGGGACATCGTGTTTGCCTGCGATTCGCTCCAGAGTCGAGGTCAGGTCAGTTCTTCGAATACGTGTTCGAGTCAAACGAAAGGGACGACATGAAACGATTTCTGCCGATCGCCGGACTTGGCGCGATGCTGCTCGGCGCGGTGGCGCTCCCGGTCAACGCGCAGGAGCCGGTGGTCGGCGTCGCCAACCCGGACGCGCTGTTCTTCAGCAAAAATCGCGAACTCAACCGCAACAAGCAGGCCGCCTATCACATCGTCAAGGATCTGCTCGAGGCGAACCATTGGGAGCTCGCCGACCGCTGGATCGGCAAGGACTATATCCAGCACAACCCGCAGGTGAAGAACGGTCTCCAGCCGGTCGTCGACTATTTCACCAAGACGATGGGCCTGAAGCCGACGCCGATCCCGGCGAAGATGAAGACCGAGCTCGTCTCGGTCGTCGCCGAAGGCGACAAGGTCATCGTCGCCTATGTGGTCCCGGTCAAGGACGCCAAAGATCCGTCCAAGACCTACACCACGACGTCGTTCGACATGTGGCGCTTCAAGGACGGCAAGGCGGTCGAGCATTGGGACGTTCACACCAAGGACGACTGAGTACCGGTTGCTGCGTTGGCCGAAGATCGCCGACCGTGTGGGAGTCGTGCTCGAGTGCAGGAGCGGATGGCCGCGGCGTTTCGGCTCGCCGGTTGATCACTCAACCGTCTTCAATCGGCACGTTCCCATCGAAGGCCCGCTGCAACAGGGCCCGAATCGCCGCGCGTTCCAGCGGCCGCGGATTCGGATACGGCTGGCTGACCGCGAGGTCCGCCGCACGATCCAGCCCGTCCTCCGTCATGCCGATCTCCTGCAGCGACGTCGGCGCACCGAGTGTCCTGACCAGTCCCTGGACGCCGGCCGCCGCGTGCGGCGCAGCGAGCGCACGCGCGATGCGCCGCATCGCCTCCGGTGCGTGCGCCGCGTTGTAGGCCAGCGCATGCGGCAGCAGCACCGTGTGCACCTCGGCATGCGGCAGGTCGAACGTCCCACCCAACGTGTGGCACAGCTTGTGATGCAGCCCCATCGACACGGCGCCGAGCACCGTCCCGCACAGCCACGCGCCGTACAACGCATCGCCGCGCGCCGCGAGCTCGTGCGGGTCGTCGCGAAGCGTGAAGAGCGCCGTGGCCATCGCACGGATGCCTTCCTCGGCCATCAACGCCGTGATCGGACTGCCATCGTGCGCGTAGAGACCCTCGGCCGCGTGGGCGATCGCATTGAAGCCGCTCGTGATCGACAGCCCCAGCGGCAAGGACTGCGACAGTTCGGGGTCGTAGATCACCGTCCGCGGCAGCACGCGCAGGTCTCGACCGGTCTGCTTGATGCCCGCATCGGTGAGCCCGTAGATCGACGTCATCTCGCTGCCGGCATAGGTCGTCGGGATGGCGACGATCGGCAGGCTCGACTCGAGCGCGATCGCCTTGCCGAGCCCGGTGGTCGACCCGCCGCCGATCGCGACCGCGCAGTCGGCACCGAGCCGTCGTGCCTCGTCGCGTGCCTCGCGCGCCGACTCGATCGGCACGTGCATCACCGCTTTCGCGAAGAGGCCCGCCGCGCGGGAGCCGAGCAGATCGGCGATCCGCTCGGCCGACGCGCGCTGCTCCGGCGTGGCCAGGATCAGCGCACGCGAGGCGCCGAGCGCGTCGATCTCCCGCACCAGATGAACGACCGCACCGGCACCGAACACCACGCGCGACGGATGACCTTGATGGACGAAAGGTTCCATCCGGTCATTGCAGCAGGGCACGCCGTTCGCGGGTAGGTGGGCGCACGAGAAACACTTTTTCGCGCGCGATGCGTCTCGAGAGATTCAGCTCAGCCAGCGACGCTCGTAATCCATCGCGCGGAACTGCTCGACCAGGAAGTCGATGAAGCAGCGCACCTTGGCCGGCAGGTGCTTCCGGCTCTGGTACGCGAGGTTGATCGTCAGGCGAGGCAACTCCCATTCGGACAGCACGGGCACGAGCCGGCCCGCCACGATGTCGTCGTGCACGATGTAGCGCGGCTGTACCAGGATGCCGAAGTGCGCGAGCGCGGCCGCACGCAGCACCTGACCGTCGTTCGCCTCGAGCGCGCTCTTGACGGTCAGCACGGTGTTCTGGCCATCGCGGGTGAAGCGCAACTGGTCGGGGTGGTTCGCGTAGGTGTAGAGCAGCAGCTTGTGACGCGACAGATCGTCGAGCGTCCTCGGCGTGCCGAAGCGTTGCAGATACCGCGGCGACGCGACCAGCAGGCGCCCGGTCTCCGCGAGGCGGCGGACGGCGATGTTCGAATCGGCCTCGTATTCGCGCGTGCGGATCGCGACATCGATGCCGTTCTCGATCAGGTCGAAATACCGATTGGCCGCCACGATCTCGACGCGCAGGTCCGGGTAGCGCGCGTTGAACTCGGGCAGCAACGGCGCGACGTGGATCATGCAGAACGACAGCGACCCGGTGACTCGCAGCAGGCCGGTCGGTTGCAGCACCCCCTCGTTGACCTCCGCCTCGGCTTCGAGCATCTCGGCCAGCAGCGGCTTGCAGCGGCGATAGAACGCCTCGCCAACTTCAGTCAGCGCGAGCCGGCGCGTGTTGCGCTCGACCAGTCGCGCCGACAGTCTCGTCTCCAGCGCCGCGAGATGACGGCTGGCCGCGGCGTTGGACAGCTTCAGCGCCTCGGCCGCGCGCGACATGCTGCCCAACTCGGCGATCTGCACGAAGAGTTCGATCTCGGTCCGTCGGTCCATGGTCGGCTGCTCGTTGACCCGTACTTTTTCGGGAAGCGCAAAACTGCTTCCCCGATTTTCCGCTTTCGCCCGCGATCTGCGGAGTCTAAAGTCCGGGCCACGCAAGACAAGGCCGGCGGCAACCCCGGGGGAGGGGACGTGCGGAACATCGACGAAGACACCATCACACAAGCGGTCCTGGCCCGTCACGCCGACGCCGCCGACGCGCGCGTGCGCGACGTGATGACGGCGCTCGTCCAACACCTGCACGCATTCGTCCGCGACGTGAAGCTGACCGAAGCCGAATGGTTCGAAGGCATCCGCTTTCTCACCGAGACCGGCCACATCACCGACGAGCGACGCCAGGAGTTCATCCTCCTGTCGGACGTGCTCGGCGTGTCGATGCTGGTCACCGCCCTCAACCATCGGAAACCGAAGGGCTGCACCGAGGCGACCGTGTTCGGTCCGTTCCACGTGCCGGGTGCACCGCTCTACGCGCTGGGCGACGACGTGGCCAACGGCGCACAGGGCGAGCCGACCTTCGTGCGCGGTCACGTGCGCGGCCTCGACGGTACCGCCATCGCCGACGCCGAGATCGAGGTCTGGCAGGCCGACCAGGAGGGCCACTACGACGTCCAGTTTCCGGACCTCGAAGAGCATCGGGCGCGCGGCATCCTGCACAGCGCTGCGGACGGCAGCTTCCACTTCCGCAGCATCCTCGCCGAGTCGTATCCGATCCCCCACGACGGGCCGGTGGGGCGCCTGCTCGAACGACTCGGCCGACATCCGTGGCGACCGGCGCATCTGCACTTCATGATCACCGCGCCGGGCTACCGACGCCTGATTACGCACGTGTTCCGTCAAGGCGACCGGTACCTCGACTCGGATGCGGTCTTCGGCGTGCGCTCGTCGCTGATCGCGGACTGGATCCGTCATGAGCCGGGCCCCGCGCCCGACGGCAGCACCTTCACGCAGCCGTTCCACACGCTGGACTTCGACTTCGTGCTCGACCGGGCCTGAGCGATGAGCGCCGTCGCCCGCACGCCGATCGAACCCTTCGCCGAGGCGCCAGGCGTGTCGGCACGAACGCCGTTGCTCGCCTTGAAGGGCATCACCAAGCGCTTCGCCGGTGTCATCGCGCTCGACGACGTCAGCCTCGACCTCCACGGCGGCGAGGTCCACATGCTGATGGGCGAGAACGGCGCGGGCAAGTCGACGCTGATGAAGGTCCTGTGCGGCGCGTATCGGCCCGACGCCGGTGGCTTCGAGGCCGACGGACGACCGGTGACCGTGTCGTCGGCGGCGGACGCGCGACGTCTCGGGGTCGCCGTCATCTTCCAGGAATACTCGCTGGTCCCGCATCTGGACATCGCGCACAACGTGTTCCTCGGGCGCGAGCCGCGCGGCCGGTTTCCGGGGTCGATCGATCACGCGCGCATGCACCGCGAGACGCGGGCCGTGCTCGACCGGCTCGGTCTGGACCTCGATCCCCGTCGCCCCGTCCACGGACTCGGCATCGCGCAGCAGCAGATGGTCGAGATCGCGAAGGCGTTGTCGCAGCAGGCCCGCATCCTGGTGCTCGACGAGCCGACGGCAGCCCTGTCCGATCGCGAGACCGAGCGCCTTTTCGCCGTCATCGGCGACCTCCGACGGGAGGGCGTCGCGATGGCCTACATCTCGCATCGCATGGCCGAGGTCTTCACGCTCGGCGACCGCGTCACCGTGCTGCGCGACGGCCGCCGCATCGCGTCGATGCCGGCGGGTGAGGCCACCGCGGACGAGCTCGTCACGCTGATGGTGGGACGGAAGGTCGACATGAGCTATCGCCGCGACGATCGTCCGGCGCCCGGCGCGCGCGTCCTCGAACTGTGCGACGTCAGCGCCAGCAACGGCATCCGCGACGTCTCGCTGCATGTCCGGGCCGGCGAGATCGTCGGACTGGCCGGGCTGGTCGGATCGGGCCGGACCGAGGTCGCACGCGCCATCTTCGGCGCCGATGCCGTCACGTCCGGCACGATCCGCATCGACGATCGGGTCGGCCACGGCGGCCCGACGGCGGCGCGCCGCCGCGGGCTCGGCCTCATCCCCGAGAGTCGGAAGCAGCAGGGGCTCGCCCTGTCGCGCACCGTCGGCGACAACCTGCTGGTGGCGGGACTGCAGCGTCTCTTCCCGTCGCGTGTCTATCGGCCGCGCCGCGCGCTCGAACACGGCGCGTCGATGATCGCGCGGATGCGCATCGCGACGCGCGGTCCGCGTCAGGTGAGCCGCAACCTCTCGGGCGGCAACCAGCAGAAGGTGGTGATCGGCAAGTGGCTGCTGGCCGGCACGCGCATCTATCTCTTCGACGAGCCGACGCGCGGCATCGACATCGGCGCCAAGGAGGAGATCTTCCGGCTCATCGATCGACTGGTGAAGGACGGCTGCGCCGTGCTGATGATCAGCTCGGAGCTGGGCGAGATCGTGCGCGTCTGCGACCGCGCCTACGTGATGAAGGAGAAGCGCATCGCGGGGGAACTGTCGCAAGCCGAACTGAGCGAGACCAGCCTGCTGCGACTGGCGATGCACCATGACTGAAGCCGTCCTGCAGGCCACGGCCCGGCCTTCGCGGAAGCCGCGCCTGCCCGTCCCCGGCGTCGCGTGGCTGCTGCTGGCGTTGATCGTCGGCTTCTCGATCGGCGCGCCCGGCTTCGCGTCGGGCGCCAACGTCGTCAACATCACGCAGCAGGGCACCGTGCTGTTGCTGCTGGCGCTGCCGATGACGCTGATCATCATGGCCGAAGGCCTCGACCTGTCGATGGGGGCGAGCCTGTCGCTGTGCACCGTGGTGCTGGCGGCCACGAGCCTCGCGACCGGCTCGCTCGCGCTCGGCATCGCGGCCGCCATCGTCACGGGGGTGCTGATCGGGCTGCTGAACGGCGCGCTGATCGCGTGGCTCGACCTGCCGCCGTTCGTCGTCACGCTGGGCACGCTCGGCGTCGCGCAGGGCCTGGCGCTGCTGGTCGCCGAGGGACGTCCCACGACCGGCGTCGGCGGTGACTTGGCCACGCTGTGGACCGGCACCGTGCTCGGCCTGCCGGTGCCGCTGCTGTTCGCGGTCGGCGCGTGGGCCTTCTTCCACGGGCTGCTGCATCACACGCGCTTCGGCGTGGCCATCGTCGGCCTCGGCGGCAATCGGGAGGCGCTGAAGCTGGCCGCGATCTCCGTGCGCGGGTCGCTGATCGCGGTCTACGGCCTGGGTGGCTGCCTGGTCGGCATCGCCGCGTTGCTGCTGGCCGGTCGCCTCGGCGGCGGTCACCCGACCGCGGCGATCGGCCTGGAGTTCGATGCGATCGCCGCGGTCGCGGTCGGCGGTACCCTGTTCGAGGGCGGCAAGGGCAGCCTCGGCGGCACCGTGCTCGGCGTGCTGGCGGTCGGCGTCATGCGGAACGGCATGAACCTGATGTCGATGCCGTCGTCGCTGCAGGTGGCCGCCGTGGGCGCCGTCGTGATTGCGGCGCTGGTGATCGACGCGCTGCGCGGCGATGCACGCGCGAAGTCTGAATGAGCGCGGCGGCATGAACGCGGTCGTCGCCAACCTCGCGCTCACGCCCGAGCAGCGCGCCGTGCTGTCGCGCGTGCTGGTCCTGGTGCTGCTCGGCGCGGGCATCGCGTTGGTCAGCAGCACCTTCCTCAACACCGGCAACCTCCTCAACCTGCTGCGCCAGGCGAGCCTGATCTTCCTGCTCGCGTCGGGGCTGACGCTGGTCGTGCTGTGCGGCGGACTCGACCTGTCGATCGGCGCCAACGTCGCGCTGTCGGCCTGCCTCGCCGCGACGGCGATGAAGGCCACCGGCTCGCCGCTCGCCGGCTGCGCCGCCGGGGCCGCCTGCGGTCTCGCGGTCGGCACCGTGAACGGACTGCTGGTCACGGGCGTGCGCATCCCGCCCTTCATCGCCACCTATGGAACGCTGTGGATCATCCACGGCGTGACCTACTGGTACATGGCCGGCGAGTCAGTGCACGGCTTCCCGCCGGCGTTCAGGGCGCTGGGCAGCGGCTACTGGCTGGGGGTGCCGGTGCCGGTCTACCTTATGGGGATCGTGCTGGCGCTGGGCACCTTCTTCCTGCAGTACACCGCCTGGGGCCAGGAGATCTATGCGACCGGCTCGAACACCGAGGCCGCCGCGTTGTCCGGGGTCCCGGTGCTGCAGCGTCGCCTGCTGGTCTACGTGCTGAGCGGCGGCATGGCCGGGCTCGCGTCGCTGGTGTTCCTCGCGCGCCTCAATTCGGCCGAAGGCGACATGGGCGAAGCGCTCACGCTGCAGGCGATCGGCGCCGTGCTGATCGGCGGCACGTCGCTGTTCGGCGGCAGCGGATCGCTGACCGGCACGCTGATCGGCGCCCTCATCCTCACCGCGGTCCTCAACGGCATGAACCTGCTCGGCATCAGCGCGAACTGGCAGCCGCTGATCACCGGGTCGATCGTCATCGCGTCGGTCGCGGCCGATGCGTTGTCGCGACGCCGCAGCGGTGATTGATCGTCACACCATTCGATTCGAACAGAAGGAGACCTCGCATGAACCAGACCATCCTTGCCGGCGCCGCGGCGCTGTCCCTGTCGTTGTCGTCGACCGCTTTCGCGGCCGACGAACGCATCGCCGTGTTCACCAAGAACCAGACCAATCCCTACTTCCAGGTGGTGCGCATGGGCGCGGATTCGGCGGCCCGGCAGATGGGCGCGACCACGACGCACTACATCCCGACCAAGGCCGACAGCATTCCCGAGCAGCTCTCGCTGATCGACGACGTCGTCATCAAGAAGCCGGGCGCGATCGTCTTCACGCCGGTCGACTACAAGGCGATGGGCGCCGGCGTCGCGAAGATGAATGCCGCCGGCATCCCGGTCGTCAACGTCACCGATCGTTCGGAGACCGGCAAGTTCGTCGCGTTCGTCGGCTCGAGCGACTACGACCTCGGCAAGGTCACCGGCCGCTACCTGCTGCAGACGATGGGCGGCAAGGGCAACGTCGTCATCCTCGAAGGCGTCAAGGGATCGCTGGTCAGTTCCGATCGCGTGCGCGGCTTCCAGGACGCGCTGAAGGAGTTCCCGAACGTGAAGGTGGTGGCCTCGCAGCCGGGCAACTTCCAGCGGCTGCAGGCGCTGCAGGTGATGGAGAACCTGATGCAGACCTATTCCCAGATCGAAGGGATCATGGCCGCCAACGATTCGATGGCGAGCGGCGCGATCGAGGCGCTCGAAGGCGCGAACCGCAAGTCGCTGGTGATCGGCATCAACGGCACCAAGGAAGCGATCGACGCGATCAAGGCCGGGACCCTGCTCGCGTCCGGCGACTACAACGGCTACCTGCAGGGCTGCGTCGCGACGATGGTCGCCATCCGCGAGCTGCGGAAGCTGCCGGTTCCGAAGGAGGTGGTGTTCCCCCCGACCGTGGTCAACAAGGGCAATTACCAGCCGCTCGACGTCCCGCTCGAGAGCCGCAGCTGCCCGAAGTGGGAAGACGTGGTGAAGTCATGATCCACGTCTTCACGCTGTTCGACGGACCGGGCAAGGCCGAATTGCGCCGGCAGACCCGTCCGGCCCACAAGGCCTACCTCGCGCAGGTCACCGACCGCATCGCGTTCGCCGGTCCGCTGCTCGAGACCGAGAGCGGTGGCGAGCCGGTGGCGATCGGCAGCCTGCTCGCGATCGACTTCGCATCGCGGGAGGCCGCGCTGGACTGGCTGTCGAAAGAACCGTTCACGGTCGCCGGCGTGTATGCCCGGAGCGACGTCCGGGCCTTCCAGAACCTGTGGCCGCAGAAGGCCGGCTTCCCGCCCGTCGAATGATCCGGCACATCGTCATGTGGCGCGTCGCCGGTGCGACGGCGGACGAACGCCTCGCCAACGCCGGGATCGTGCGCGACGCATTCGAGCGGATGCGCGGCCGCGTGCCGGGCCTGGGGTCGCTCGAAGTCGGGCTCGACGTGAGCCGCGTCGACTACGCCTGCGACATGGTGCTGGTCACCGACTTCGTCGATGCCGCCGCACTCGCCGCGTATGCCGAACACGCCGAACACCTGCGCGCGAAGCAGGCCTGCGAGGGGCTGCGCATCGCGCGACACCAGGTCGATTACGTGCCGGACACCGTCCCCTCGATCGAACGGCCGACATGAAGGTCCTCGCGATCGGACTCGGCAAGATGGGCGCGCCGATGGCCCGTCATCTGTCGGCCGCCGGCTTCGACGTCCTCGGCGTCGAACCGGACGCGGAACGCCGCGCGGCGCTGCGGGACATCGGCTTCGCCGTCGTGGGCTCGCTCGACGAGGCCGCCGAAGAAAGGACAGGCGGGAGCGCCGATCGCATCGTCGTCAGCAGCCTGCCGGACGACGGTGCGCTGGGTCGCGTCGCCGCGACGCTCGGCGCGCGACCTCGGGTCGGCACGGTGTGGATCGACACCAGCACCGTGTCGCTCGACGCGTCGCGCGATGCGGCCGCGCGCTGCGCTGCACGCGCCATGCCGTATCTGCGCGCCCCGATCTCCGGCAACGCGCCGATGGCCGAACGCGCGGCGCTGACGGTGCTGGTCTCCGGCGAGCGCGCGACTTACGACCGTTGCCTGCCGCTCTTCGCGTGCTGGGGTCCGAAGTGCATCTACCTCGGCGACGGCGAGCAGGCGCGCGTCGCCAAGCTGGTCGTCAACCTGATGGTGGCCGCGACCAGCGGGATGCTCGCCGAGGCGTTGACGCTCGGGCAGCGCGGCGGCATCGCGTGGGACGACCTGTGGGGCGTGCTCGAAGGGAGCGCCGTGGCGTCGCCGATCCTGCTCGCGAAGGCCCCGGCGCTGCGGGCACGCGACTACGCGCCCACCTTCACGGTCGCGCAGATGCGGAAGGATCTCGGACTGATCCGCGCCGCGGCCGAACAACTGGGCGTCGCGGTCCCGATCGCGGCGGTCGTCGACGCCGCGATGCGGGACGCCGACCTCGCCGGCGAATCGGATCGCGACTACGCCATCATCATCCGGGATGCGGAACGACGCGCCGCTGCCGGGACCCCGATCCATCCCACCACGAGCAAAGAGGACGCATGAACGACCTGGACATCGTTGGACTCTGCGGCAGCCTGCGCACGGGCTCCGTCAATCGCATGGCTCTCCAACTGGCGGCGGAGAGCCTGCCGCAGGGCGCGTCGATGGAAATCGTCGAATGGCGCGACATCCCGATCTTCGATGCCGACGACATGGCGACCGGCATGCCGGTCGCGGTGACGACGCTGGTCGACCGCCTGCGCCGCGCGGACGGCGTCGTCATCGCCACGCCCGAATACAACTTCTCGATCCCGGGCGGCTTCAAGAACGCGATCGACTGGGTCAGTCGCGCGACCGACCAGCCGTTTTCGATGAAGCCGGTGGCGATCCTTTCCGCCTCGCCCGGCCCGGTCGGTGGCGCCCGCGTCCAGTACGACCTGCGGAAGGCGCTGCTCTTCCTGAACGCGATGCCGCTGATGAAGCCGGAAATCTTCATCGGCGGCGCGCCGGGCAAGTTCGATGCGCAGGGACACTGTACCGACGAGACGACGCGCAAGTTCGTCGCGCAGCAGATGACCGCGTTCGCGGCATGGATCGGCAGCGTGCGGAAGATGGTCGCGTGACCGTCAAAGACGCGCCCGGTAGATCGCGGGCGTCTCGCCGAAGGTGCGCCGGAACAGGCTGATGAACGCGCTCGCAGTCGAGTAACCCAGATCGAGCGCGATCGCGTTGACGGGCGTGCCCGCTGCCAGCATCTCCAGGGATCGCATCATTCGGGCCCGCTGGCGCCAGGCGGTGAAGTTGAACCCGGTCTCCGAGACGAACCGCCGGCTCAGCGTGCGGGCGCCGACGGCGGCCCAATCCGCCCAGCGTTCCAGATCCCGTTCATCCGACGGGTCGGCAATGAGGGCATGCGCGATCTTCTGCAGGCGCGGGTCGCGCGGCAACGGCAGTCCGAGGGGCTCGACCGGCAGGCTGCGGATCTCGTCGAGGATCACCGCCGCGAGATGCGCTCGCGCGCCGGACAGCGGTTGCCGTGCGTCCAGCGACCAGGTGCACGCGCGCAGGACGGCCTCGCGCAGCAGGCCCGAGGTGCGGATCGTGCAGGGCCGCTGCGGCAGGGCGGCGCAGGCCGGCTCCGCCACATAGACGCTCCAGCCATGGAAAGGACCGTGCGAGCGGCCCGAGTGGATCTGATGCGGCGGCAGCCACACCGCGTGAATGGCCGGCACGATCCAGACGGCGTCCTCGACACCCACCGACAGCAGACCCCGGAGCGAGCCGAACAGTTGCCCGCGCGCGTGATGGTGCGGCCCGGCGCCCAGTTCGCGATCTTCGCTTCCCTCCCCGGCAACCACTGCGGCGCCATCCGCGGTGTCGACGAAGTCGGCCAGATGAGGCATCGGATTGGACATGGCTGATTCGAGCTATTGGTTGGCCGATACAGTTTACAGCCGCCAAGCCAATCGACCTTACGCTGTATTCCGATGCAACCCGGTGTCCGCGGACGGGTGACTGATGGAGATGACAGATGCTGCTCGATACAACGAGATTCCCGCTGGTTTTCCTGCGGGCGGATGGCCCCGAACAAGATGCCGAGGTCGGCATGGCATCGCTGGGCGCTCTGCTGGATCGCGGCGAACGCTTCGTTCTCCTGACGGACCACCTGCCGCACGACCGGCATGACGAGAGCCACGAAGACCGCAAGCAGCGGACCCTGTTCTTCAAGCGCAACAAGGAACGGCTGCGCCATTTTTGCGCGGGCATGATCATCATCACGGGCGGCCGCACGATCCCCGCACCGGTACGGCTTGCAGCGAAGAGCATGGGCAAGGCGATCGCGCTGCCCTTCGACTTCGTCCCCAGCGAGAGCGATGCGGTCTCCGCGGCGGCCCTGCTTCTCGGCGGGACGTAGCGGAGGGACGTGCGCACCGCCTCAGTCGGCGTCTCACCCTTGAGGCGCGCGACCTGATAGCGCCAGGAACACCATGCCGAGCAGGACGACGAGCGCAGCCGCGACGATCGTGTCGACGGCTCGCGACTTGTCGCGCCAGACGGTCCGTCTCCGGTCCTTCAACTCGGTGCCATATGAAGGCCGTTTCGAAATTTCGCGAGATTCCATGCGCCGGCGCTGCCTCGCTTCGACCGAATTTCGATACATTGGCGGTCGCCCCCGGCGCCGGGACTGGAGCACGAAACCGGCGCAACGCATCTTCAAGGAGATCACCAATGACCAGCGATCAGACGATCGTCTATACGCTCACCGACGAAGCGCCGCTCCTCGCAACCTGCGCTTTCCTGCCGATCGTCCGCGCGTTCACGCAGCCGGCCGGTGTGCAGGTCGAGACCAGCGACGTGTCGGTCGCGAACCGCATCCTGGCCAACCTTTCCGACTACCTGACGCCCGAGCAGCGGGTGCCCGATACGCTCGCCGAACTGGGCAAGCGGACGCTCGAGCCGGGCGCCAACATCATCAAGCTGCCGAACATCAGCGCGTCGG
>CAXTDA010000035.1:0-16246 GCA_964242935.1 uncultured Burkholderiaceae bacterium
GAGCGGCCCGCACCGCGGCCGCGGCTCGATGCACAGCCGGTCGACCGCAGCGCGAAGCCCGACGAGCCGGCGGCGGGGGGCTGGATCGAGCGCCTTCAGGATCAGCTGCGCTATCTCGGCGCCGAGGTGTGGCAGAAGTTCGGGCAGCTCGTCCGCGTTCGCGAGGTCAGCGAGCCCGATGCGCTGCTCCTCGCGCCGACGCAGACCTACTTCGTGCGCGAGAACCTGAAGCTGCGGCTCCTCAACGCGCGCCTCGCGTTGCTGGCCCGCCAGGAGTCCACGTATCGCGCGGACCTGCTGCATGCGCAGGAGGCGCTGCAGAAGTACTTCGATCTCCGCTCGCGCCAGACGATCGCCGCGCTGGCGCTGCTGAAGCAGGTGCAGAGCGCCAACACCGTCGTCGACATGCCGACGCTCACCGAGAGCCTGACGGCGGCGCGCCAGGTCAAGGGCCAGCGATAGGCGTGGGCGCGACGATCGACACGAAGGCCGCATGCGCTTCTTCCTGATCGCGGTCGTGGTCTTCGCGGGCGCGGTGGGCCTCGCGCTCGCGCTCAGCGCCGACCCCGGCAACGTGGTGCTGTTCTATCCGCCGTATCGGGTCGACCTGTCGCTGAACCTGTTCCTCCTGATCGGCGTCGTGTTGTTCGCGGTCCTTTATGCGCTGATCCGCCTCGCGAAGCGGACCGTCCAGATGCCGCAGCGCGTCGCGCTGTACCGCCAGCGCCAGAGCGAGAAGCGCGCTTCCCGCGCGCTTCGCGGCGCGCTGCAGGCGCACTTCGAAGGCCGCTACGGACATGCCGAGCGCGAGGCCGAAGAGGCGCAGGAGCTGCCCGAGACGGCGGGCCTGTCGGCGCTGGTCGCGGCGCGGTCGGCCCATCGCATGCGCGAGTACGGACGCCGCGACGAGTGGCTGCGCCGCGCCGAAGCCGACCCGGGCCTGCGCGCGGCGAAGCTGATGACCGAGGCCGAATGCCTGGTCGACGCGCGCGACGGCGTGCGGGCGCTGGCGGTGGTCGAGCAGCTGCATGCGGCGGGCGCGCGTCACATCCAGTCGCTCCGCCTCGCGCTGAAGGCCCACCAGTACGCAGGCGACTGGGATGCGGTGCTGCGGCTGCTGCGGACCCTCAACAAGCGCGACGCACTGCATCCGGTCGCCGCGCGCCAGATCAAGACGCTCGCGTACCGGTCGCTGTTCGACGCGCGCCGCGACGACTCGCATGCGTTGCTCGCGTTGTGGCAGAGCGTGCCGAGCGCCGACAAGCGCATCGGCGACGTCGCGCTGGTCGCCGCGCAGGCCTTCAACGCGGCGCGCCTCGGTTACCAGGCGCGCACGGTGATCGAGAACGCGATCGTGTCCGAGTGGGACGCGCGGCTCGTCGAGGAATACGCGCGGAGCGGCGACGACGCGGTCGCCGCGTTGCTGGTCCGCCGCGACGGTCGCGGCTCACCGGTCGAAGACGGACGGCCGCAGATCGAGCGGGCCGAACGATGGACGCGCGAGCATCCGGGCGAGCCGTCGGCGTTCTACGCGCTCGGCGCGCTGTGCGCGCGCGAGAAGCTGTGGGGCAAGGCGCAGACGGCGCTGCGGCAGGCGCTCGACCTCACGCCCGACGCGCGCCTGTCGGTCGTGATCCACTTCGAGCTCGGGCGCGTGTTCGAGGCGATCGACGACGCGGCGCAGAGCCGCGAGCACTACCGCGCCGCGGCGCTCGCCAACCTGGGAGCGTAGGACACTAGCCGGCGCGTTGCACCGGCGCCGCCGGCACCGACAGCGTGAGGGCGGCGCCGACCACGAGCGAACAGGCCAGCAGGTAGACGCCCGAGTTCGTGCTCGACGTCAGGTCCTTCAGCCAGCCCACCGCGTACGGCGACACGAAGCCCGCCAGGTTGCCGAGCGAGTTGATCAGCGCGATCCCGGCCGCCGCGCCGGTGCCCGCGAGGAACGCGGTCGGCAGGCTCCAGAACGACGGCAGCGTCGACAGGATGCCCATCGTCGCCAGCGTCAGCGCGGCCATCGCGAGCGTCGTGTCGTTTCGCCACAGCACGCTCAGGACCAGGCCGACCGCGCCGAGCAACCCGGGGATCGCGATGTGCCAGCGCCGCTCGCCGGTCCGGTCGGCGTGACGCGCGACGAGCACCATCGCGACCACAGCGAAGGCCCACGGGATCGCCGACAGCAGCCCGATCTTCAGCGCGTCCGCGATGCCGGTCTGCTTGATGATCGTCGGCAGCCAGAAGCTGATGCCGTAGAGGCCCATCACGAAGCTGAAGTAGATCAGGCCCATCAGCCACACGCGGCCTTGCGTCAGGACCGCGACGATCGGCGCATCGACCTTGTCCACGTTGTCCGCCGCGATGTTGCGTTCCAGCAGCGCCTTCTCGTCGGCGCTCAGCCACTTCGCGTGCGCGATGCGATCGTCGAGGAAGAACAGCACCATCGCACCGATCGCGATCGACGGCAGTCCTTCGATCAGGAACATCCACTGCCACCCGGCCCAGCCGTTCAGGCCGCCGAAGTCGCGCAGGATCCAGCCCGAGAGCGGGCCGCCGATCACGCCGGAGATCGCGACGGCCGTCATGAACAGCGCGGTCACTCTCGCCCGCCGATGGGCGGGATACCAGTACGTGAGGTACAGGATGATGCCGGGGAAGAAGCCGGCCTCGGCGACGCCGAGCAGGAAGCGCACGACGTAGAACATCGTCGGCGTCGTGACGAACATCATGCAGGCCGACAGCACGCCCCACGAGATCATGATCCGCGCGATCCAGACGCGCGCGCCGACGCGATGCAGGATCACGTTGCTCGGGATCTCGAACAGGAAATAGCCGATGAAGAAGATGCCGGAGCCGAACCCGTAGACGGTCTCGCTGAACTTCAGGTCCGCGAGCATCTGCAGCTTCGCGAAGCCGACGTTGACGCGGTCGAGGTAGGCGACGACGTAGCAGACCAGCAGGAAGGGGATCAGGCGCCACGCGACCTTGCGATAGGTCGCTTCCTCGAAGTTGGTCGACGGCAGCTGCACGCGCCGGTCGTGCTCGGACAGAAGATTCGCAGCCACGGTGTCTCCCACGGTTCTTGAAAGCGGCTCGTATCTTGCGGTCCCGATGGCATTCGCGCAATCGCGCGTGCGAGAAGCCACGAACCGCCGCCCGGGCGGCACCTCGTGAAATTCTCACGGGACCGCCGGGCAATCGTTCCACGACGCGGCGAGGGCCGGTGCCTACAGTGCAATCACTCGTCACGCGGCGAGCGCGCGTGGCGGATCGACGTTCCGCTGTCGCCCGATGCCCCACTGGAGAATGCACATGAACAACCGATATGGTCCCGACTTCCCTTCCCTCGATACGGTCTTCTCCGGCGCGCTCGTCTGCGCGGCGGCGATCATGGGCCTGGCGATCGTATTCGATCCCTCGGTCCTGACCTTGCTGACGTGAGTTCACGTCCCGTTCGAAGCACGCTGATCGATCCTCTCGTCCATAGCCGACGAAAGACCGCTCGCGCGCAGTTGCCCGTCCAGATGACGGACGATTCCTGCACGGATCTTCCGGCGAAGCAGGCCCCAGAAAAGGAACTGGAGCCACTTGGCGACGAATTCGAACGGGCCGTCCGGCCGCCACGCAGCCTGCAACCGGCCGTGAACCAGATCGAGTCGACCTTCGAGGAGATTGCCGATGTGCTCGAGATCGACGGCATCCTTCGGCCAGATCGGCAGCGGGATTGCGCATTCGCGCGGATGCAGACGACCGATCAATGGAATGATCGGCAACTCCCCTTGCTCATTGGAATAGCGCTCGACCCAGGCGTCGTGATGACTGCTCGCGCGCCAACATTCGAAAATCGGATTCGTCGCCGGCAACGTGAGTTGAGAGGCGAGATAGGCCTGCGCATTGCAGCGACCGAGAAAGAAGTCGTGTTCCCGCAAGGCTTTCGCGAGGTAGCCACCGAATGCATGGCAGCTCGCCCCGGCCAGGTGATTGCCGCCATGGGTCGCGCCGCCGTCGCGGGTCGGCGCGATGATGAAACGGCTGAAGACGTTCTTGTCCTGCGCCAGTGCGACCTCCTGCGGGCGGAATCTCGCCTGATCGATCAGCGCGCTGAGCAGGGGTCCGACGTTCGCGAGGAATTCGAGCGACGGCGGCGGCCTGCGATGCAGCTGCGTCTCGACCAGCATCGGGTCGATCGTGACGACCGCCTTCGTCGCCGAGCCGCCGCGCTCGTTGCTCGCGAGAACATCCCGGTGATTGAGCGCCGCACGTGCCAGGTCGACGGGGCTGTTGTCGACGATGCCGCCGTCCACGGCGGTGAACGTGACCTCGTTCGGGTGACGGGTCGGCGCGAAGGACGGCGCGATCGGCAGCGCGATCGCCGGCTGTCCCTTGCCGGCCGGCGTGACGACCTGAACATTCGAATAGTCGGCGCGCTTCCGCGTGATGCTGCGCGCGGCGAGCACGACCGGGAACGCGGCGGATGCGACCGCCGCCTGGCCGAATGCCTTCCAGTCGGGGGAGCGTCCGAGTGCGGGATTTGCGGGGAAGAAAAGCTTCGACTCATCGTCGGCCGAGTTGCCGGCTTGTCCGGACCCGAGCCCGCAGACGTTGAAGCGCAGCACGTCCACGTGCGTGACCGCCCAGGGCGCCGTGGCGCCGCCGTTCGTCGACAGCGAGAAGGGCACGCCTTCGAGGTTCGTGACGCTGAAGCAGATGCGAAGCGGGTCGGCTACCCAGTTCCGGGACCGTTCCGCCCGACCGAGGCCGAAGGTGATCGCCTTTTCGGTGACGCGGTCGAGCGACGTGGAATCGAACAGCGATCGAAGTCCCGGCTGGCCCCGATCGCGCGTACCGAGCAGTTCCGCCGCGCCCGTCATGTTGACCCAGGCGTCGTAGAGAGGATTGGCCGCGAGCTTCGCGGCGTCCGCGCCCAGGTTCGCCGGATCGAACGCGTAGCGCAGCACGGAGGCCGCGACGCCGCCGGTCAATGCGCCGGAAGATGCGCCGCAGATCGCCTCGACGAGGACCGCGTGGGGCGGGGCCTGGGCGTCCCTTCCGGCCTGGGCATCCTGGAACGCGTCGAGCGCCTCGATGATGAAGTCGAGCGCGCCTGCGAGATATGCACCGGTCGATACCCCGCCGGTCAGCGACAACGCGATGC
This sequence comes from uncultured Burkholderiaceae bacterium, assembly GCA_964242935.1. Classification (GTDB taxonomy): domain Bacteria; phylum Pseudomonadota; class Gammaproteobacteria; order Burkholderiales; family Burkholderiaceae_D; genus CAHJXF01. Next base: position 5,153 of record CAXTDA010000035.1, read on the forward strand.
TGAACGTTCCTTCCGGCCGCGCGCTCTCCGCCATATCCTTGCCTTTCCATGACCGGAATGACACGCGGCATTGTCATCGCCGACGTTCATCGGTCGCCTGATCGAGGAATCGCATCGCGAAAGTCCATTGAATTGGAACAGCAGGTCGCTTTGCATCCTCACACTTGAGAATGCCCTTGACGCTTTCAGACGATAGATTGACATTCTGAACCGCGCGCAGGGGGCGCTTGGCTTGGAGCGGTTCGGGCCTTCGAAGTCCGGCCGGGTGCCGTCCGCCGGTCGCGCGACGCCTCGTCCGGTTCGACAAAAGGGTTCCCATGGAATGTCCGGTTTGCGGATCGAATCGCCAACGGGTTACCGGTGTTTGCTCCCGATGTCACGCGCGTTTCGATGCGCCGTCGGCCGCTTTCCCGGCGGTTCGCGAACCGCGCCGTGCGGGCGAGCCGCGCAAATCGATCGCGGCGACCGCGCCCGTACCCGAACTCAAGTTCATCAGCGTCCTGTTTGCCGATCTGTGCGGTTCGACCGAACAGGTGTCTTCGTTCGACCCCGAGGAAGCGCAGTCCTACCTGGTCGGCGTGCTGTCGTTGATGACGAACGCCGTCGAAAGCTACGGCGGAACCGTCAGCCAACTGTTCGGCGATGGATTGCTGGCGTTGTTCGGCGCACCGATGTCCCAGGAAGACCATGCGCTGCGCGCCTGCCTGGCCGCGATAGCCATGCAACGCCGTGCCCGGATGGCGACCGAAGGCGGCCGCTCGTTGACGCTGCGGGTCGGCATCAGCTCGGGCAAGGTCATCGTCGGTACCTCGAGCGAGTTGTTCGCGCATCAGTTCCGGACGGACGGCAGCACGATGCATCTGGCCGCGCGCCTCGAGCAACTCGCCGCGCCGGGAAGCGTGCTGGTCAGCGGCGCGACGATGCGTCTCGTCGGCCAGCAGATGGAGGCCGTGTCGCTCGGCGCGCAGGAGATACGGGGCATGCGCGGCGAGGTCGAAGTCTACGAACTCGTGACCGGCGGGCAGCGATCCGCGGCAGCACCCCTGGCCAGGCAGCGGCAGATGAGCACGATGGTCGGCCGTGCGGCGATCCTTGCCACCATGCACGGCGCGGCGGTGCAGGTGCGGGCCGGCTCGATGCGCACGCTCGCACTGCGCGGTGAGCCGGGCATCGGCAAGTCGCGCCTCGTCGGCGAGTTCTGCAAGCAGTTGGCGAATCAGTTCGTCGTTCACTGCATCGGCGCCCACTCCTATGCCGGCCACGTTTCGTACGGCGTCGTCACGGAACTGGTCCGCGAGCTGATCGGCGTGTCGCTGGAGATGGAAGTCGAGCCGCAGCGCACTGCCGCGCGCGCGATCGTCGCGGGTTGGCAGAACGCGGAGCGCTTCCACCGCGCCGCGATCTCCGACCTGCTCGACCTCGGCGAAGCGGACGCGGAATGGGCTGCGCTGATGCCGGCTTCGCGCCGACGGCACATCGCGAACCTGGTGTTCTGGTTGATCACCCGGAAGCTCGGCTCGTCCCCGATGGTCATCGTCATCGAGGACATCTTTCTCGCGGATCGCGACAGCGAACGGTTGATCGAGTCGCTGGTCGGGCGCCTCGTCAACATGCCGGTGCTCTTCTGCATGACCTATCGACACGACCTCAACCGGCGCTGGATGGATGCGCCGTGGCTGATCGAGTGCATGGTCGGCCCGTTGCCGCCGCAAGACATGACCGGGCTCGCGGAAGGGATCCTCGGTCAGGACGACTCGCTCGGTCCGGTCATCGAACTGCTGGTCGAGCGCGCAGACGGCAATCCCTTCTTCCTCGAGCAACTCGCGATCACGCTGATCGACAACGGCACCTTGACCGGCGCACCGCGTGCGTACGTCTGCGAGGTTCCCGAGGCGGAACTCACCGTACCGGGGTCGATCGCCGGCCTGATTTCAGCCCGCGTGGACCGCCTGCCGCCGCCGACCAAAGCCAGCCTCGAAGCTGCTGCGATCCTCGGCGAACCCGCGACCAGCACGATGATCGCAACGATGCGCGGGATCGCGCCGGCCGAGGCCGACAACCACCTGATGCTGGCCGTGTCGCTCGGCCTGCTGGCGGCGCCGACGCTCGGCGACCAGCCCCGTTACCGCTTTCGGCACGGGCTCGTGCAGGAAGTCGTCGCGGGCGCGCTGACCCGGCCGCGTCGCAAGCTTCTGCATCGGGCCGCGTTCGTCGCGATGAAGGCACAGCAAGGCGACTCGTCGACGGAGCGCTCCGCGCTGCTGGTCCAGCACGCCTACAACGGCGAGGACTGGGCCGCCGCGACCGAGCTCGCGCTGTCGTCGATGAAGCGGTCGATCGCCCGTTCGGCCAATCGGGACGGCGTCCGTGTCTTCGAGCTCGGCATGGATGCGGTCAAGCGGCTGGATGTCGACGATGACGTGCTGAATCTCGAGTTGAGCCTGTGCGTCGAATCGCTGGGCGCGTTCCTCCCGCTCGGCAAGATCGATGCGTGCATCGCGAACCTGCAGCGTGCCGAGAGCATCGCGCTCGAATTGGGCGATGTGCGTCGCCAGGCTGCGGTTTCGCTGCAGATGGCGCTGATCCAGTGGACCAAGGGGAGCTACGCGTTCGCGATGGAAGCCGCCGACCGGGCCCACGCGGCTGCGGACGCTGCCGGCAGCCGCAGCGTCCAGATGGCGGCACAGCACGCCCGCATGACGATCCGGCACGGCATGGGCCGGTACCGCGATGTCGCCGCATTGGCCCGCACCATCCAGGAGGAGTTCGCCAAGGAGCTTGCGGCCCTCGAACTGATCCACGGCTGGGCCGTGATCGCCGCGATCAACATCAAGGCCTTCCTGGCCGATTCGCTGTGGCGCATGGCCGAGGTCGCCGAAGCGCAACAGGTGTGCGACGACGCCTATCGCGAACTCCTGAATCACGAACACCATTTCTCGCGGGTGCTGGTCGACTTCGTCCAGGGTCAGGTCTGGATCGCCGAAGGTCGCCACCAGGATGCTGCAGACGTCTTCTCCGCCGCGCTTCGGGCGTGCAAGGCGAACGACAACCTGACGATGGTGCCCGTCTTCGTCGCAGCGCTGGGTGTCGCCCTGGCCAGGTCGGGGCGCGTCAACGAAGCGATCGGCCTGCTCGAAAAGGGGATCAGCGACAAGTTGTTCCTGCAGGGCGGGCGGTACAACGACTTCCACTTTCCGATGAACCTCGCGATCGCGCTGGCCGAGGCCGGCCGATATGCCGACGCGTTCGCTTCGGCCGAAGCCGCCCTCGCGGTGGCATCGGCTTACGAACAGCGCGGCCATCAGACCCAGGCGCTGTTCGAACTGGCGGAAATCGAAGTTGCCGCAGGTCGACTCGACCACGCGCTGATCCACTATCGCGAATGCGCTTCGCTGGCACAGGAATGCGCCCTGCTGCTGTTCCAGCAGCGGGCCGTCGCGCGGATCGAGCAGGTCAACGAGTCGATGCGCCTGCTCGACGGCCTGCAGCGTCGCAACAGTACGCACGGCTGACGCGATGGGGAATCGGTTGTGCCGCGTGATCGGCCGCCTGCTCACGCGCTTCGGCAACGCGGTCGGTTATCGGGTGCTGGTGCGTCTGATCCATCATCCGGTGCTGCTGCGCGCGATCGGCCGCATCCTGAGGAAGCTGCATTCAGCCGGAGCGGTCGCCTCCAACCGCAGCGTCACGGCCGTGTTCGAGCGTACCGCGATCTATTCCAGTCTCGCCCATGGAAAGGACCTGCCGCGCGACATCGAATTCGTGATCGGCATGGAAGCGGGGCCGACGTACGAGGCGGAACGCGACCTGCTCGAACGGGTCCTCGGGAAGCCCCGTGCGTTCGGCGACGCGGCGCTGCAGCGCGGTCGCGCCCGCGCGGGCGGGCGCCGGGGCCGGGCCCCCATCGGCCGGATCGCCGCCTACCTGGTGGACGTGGGGTGGGGGGCCTGCGGGCCGTGGTTCGGGGCCGCCGCGAGCGACATCGAGTCCTACCGTCCTCCCGGCCATGTCGGGTGCCCGGTCGCCGCCCTCTACTCGGAGTTGCGCTATGTCGGGGCGCAATTGATCGGCGGCGCGTTGTCGCCGGAGGCGGTCAAGAGGAAGGCGGACGAGAAGGCGGTCACCCTCAACGCCCGGGTCGCGTCCTGCGCCCCGGCGATCGCGGCGGCGTGGTCGGCCGCCAGGCCGGTCGAGCCCGCGGTGCTTCAGAGAAACGCGGTCGGATTGATGTGGGTGGGCCACCCGGCCACCGTCCAGGCCGGGGCGCTGCTCATGCAGAGCCTGCTCGACGACCCGACGTTGTACCGCGGTCTTCGGGAAGCTGCAGAGCGACTCGGGGATGACGTCTGGACCGACAGCGCGTTCCGTGCGGAGCTCGAGTCGCACGTCGTGGAACTGCTGCGCTTCAGGCCGCCGTTCCCGATCCTCAACCGGATGGCGCTGCGCGACGGCTGGATCGATGCCGATGGTTCTTCCAGGCCGGTCAGGGCCGGTGCGACCGTCGGCGTGCTCACCGCCGCCGCTCTGTTCGACGGCGACGGCATCGATGAGCCCGCCCGTTACTGGCCGGGTCGGCCTGCCGGCGCTTTCGCGAATCCCGACAACCGTTATCTGATGTTCGGACTCGGCGAGCGTTCGTGCATCGCCAAGCAGCACGTGATCGAGACGCTCGTCGGCGCGCTGACCGGCTTGATGACGCTCGGCGAACTGCGCTACGCGAAGCGCTGGTCGCGCATCGCATACGACGGTCCGATCATCACCGGCATGTCCCTTCGATTCGTCTGATCGACGGTGCCCGGCATGTATCGCGATCAACTCTTCTGCGTCTTCGCACCGCCGGCGAAGCAGCCGCTCGCGTGCATCCAGGCCGCGATCGCGCGCGCGCGTCCCGAACTGGTTGCCGCCCTGTCCTGCGTCGGGCAGATCCACTATGCGAGCCTCTTCGTGCTGCCGCCGCGGCCCGTCGGCGACGGCTCGGCGCGCGAGGTCGTCGTCGGTCTCGAACTGGCCGTCGACCCGATGAAGGCGCGGAAGGATCGTGACGATCTGCTGCGCCGGCTGGTCGTGGCAGGCCTCGATCCGCTTTGGCCTCTCTTCGGCCTGCACTCCGAGCTCCAGGACGACGCGCCGGTCGCGGAACGCAGCCGCTGGTTGCAGGACTTCCTGATCCGGCACGTACGGGCCGCCGATGGCGGCTTCGTCGGGTCGCGCGACATCACGGTCGACGACGTCCGCAAGGAAGCGGCGTTGTACCGCGCTCTCCGTGCCGAAGGAGGACTGCTCGCCCCGCAGCGGCTCGACCGGGACGTTCTGGCGATGCGCCTGTCCGCGACGCCGGCGCCGGTTCCCGACCGCGCCCGGTCGGCGGCGATGGACACCCAGAGCGCGATGGCGGCGCGACGGAACGCCGAGTTTCCCTGGGCATTCGAAGCAGCCGGCTACCAGGCGCCTTGGTGCGCGCCGAATCTCCACACGATCCGTCGTGCCGCACTCATCGCGTCGCGGTCGTTGCGGGGCGCCTGGCTGCTCGTGATCATGGTGATCATCGTCTCGCTGTTGGCCGTGATCGGTTCCTTCGTCGCGGTCGCGGCGCTGGTGATCCCACCGTGGAGACCGCTGGGCGACAGCCTGACGCTGATCGGGTCGCCGCCGGAGGGCGTGTCGCTGGCGCTCGCGGTCCTGTGGTTCGGCGGTGCCTTCGCGACCTGGATCGGCGTCTATCTGTGGCTGAAGGGGATCGCGAGCAACATCGTGGTCTCCTTCGTGATACCGGGGCTCCTGCTGTTCGTCGCGCTCACCGTCGGCCTCGTTGCCTGGCTCGTGGTCACGGCGGCCCGCGCCTTGATCTTGCAGGGCGACGAGTCCCTCATCGAACGCGTGCTCGGGGGCATGCTGTCGGTCTCCGCACTCCTCGCAGGGTTGGGCCTGAGTTGGGTCATCGGCGCGATATTGCTGCTGGCCACGTTGGCGGTGGCGTGCACCGGTGCGGTGATCGCGGTGCCGCCGGATCGCGGCTCGGGCGCCGTCGGCTGGACCGCAGTCGGCTTGCTTGCGATCCTTTCCACGATCGGGCACGCAGTCCTTTGCTACGCGGTGGTCTACCTGTCGCACGCAGGATGGATCGGAAAGCCGCTCGAACTCCTGGGGATCGGTCGACGCCACGGAAGCCCTGCCGCCGGCGGGCTTTCGTTCGACGAAAGTTTGCTGGCCGTCGTCCGACTCGACACCCTCTTCGTGCTGGTCACGGTGATGGCGATCGTCGCGGTCGTTGCCGCCTACTTCGCGCTGCGTCTCGCGCGGCGCCTGAACCGCTCGCGCAGCGCACGCATCACCGACGACCGCCAGGCGATCGTCGTCCCACGCGCCCATCAGGTCCACGAATCGATCGTCGCGTGCGAAGCGTCGCTTTTCAACCGCTGCAACCACATGATCAGCCTGACCGAAGTGCGCCCCTGGAGGCCCTGGCGTCGACTGACGATCCTGCTCGCCTTGCGCACGATCGGCGGGCTGGCCGACACCTGGTTCGTGCGCGGGATGCTCGGCTACGCGAGCGGGATCCATTTCGCTCATTGGTATCTCGTCGACGGCGGACGCCGGCTCCTGTTCCTCAGCAACTACGACGGCGATTTCAGCGGCTATCTCGACGAGTTCATCCGCGGCGCGGCCGAAGGGGTCAACCTGATCTGGCAGGGCAGTCACCTGCTGCCCCGCACTGCGGCCGGACCCGGCCACCCGGCGGTCCGCCATGCACGCGCCTTTCCGACGGTCAGGCGATTCGTGCTCAACGGTTGCGAGCACGAGCAATGGTTCAAGGCCTACGTGCGCGACAGCATGTTGCCGCACGTATTCCGCTTCGAGGCTTACGACGACAGCCTGCAGAACATCCTGACCGCGCGGCGGCTCCGCAACGCCCGGGTCGGACAGCGGACCGCGATCAAGGACGACGCCATCCTGAGGAGCCTCGAGCGATGAAGAGCCTTCCACTCGGTCGCGAGGAGGGGCGACCCATCCAGGCGCACGCCTTCGATATCCAGGCCATCGTCGGATCCGGCTTCGCGCCGTTGCGCTATTGCACGTACCACCTCCTGCGAGTCGTCGACGTGCCGCTCGCCTGCGCCTGGCTGCGCCGACTGATCGACAGCAGTCTCGTCAGGAGCGTCGCGGACCTCGGCAAGGGAGAGCACGGCGAGGTGGCGACGGTGGCTTTCAGTTACGAAGGCCTGCGTCTGCTTCGTCTCGAGGAGCGTGACGACTTCCCGTTTCCGACCGCGTTTCGCATGGGGATGACGCATCCCGTCCGGGCCGCGCTGATCGGCGACGGGGACGTGTCGTCATGGCGGTGGGGCGACCACGTCGGCGACGGCCGATCGCCGACGGCCGCGCATGTCGTCGTCGCCCACTTCCGGAAGGTCGCCGCAGTACGTCCCGACGGTCCGTTCGAACCGACGGTGCTCCGTGCGCGATCCAGCGGTCTCGAGCCGGTCGCGGTCATCGACGTCTGCCCCGGCTTCACACGGAAGGTGTGCAACGCGTGGGAGAGCACCGAGCCGTTCGGTTTTCGGGACGGCATCGCGCAGCCGATCGTCGAGGGCCTGCGCAGCTTCTGCGGCGCGCTGACCGATGAAGGGGACGTCGGTACGGAACACGACAACCGGATCAAGCCGGGCGAGTTCGTGCTCGGCCACCTCACCGAATACAACGAGCCGTCGTACTGCCCCGATGTGCGGGACTGGCACGCACACACGCTGTTCGACGGACACCGATCGTCGTTCGGCCTGAACGGGACCTATCTCGCCATTCGCCAAATCCGTCAGAAGGTGGACCTGTTCCGGCAATTCGAATGCATGCATCCCGCCCCGAACGGCGCGGTGACGGTGGCCGAGCGCATGATCGGTCGCCGCAAGCACGGCACGCCGCTCGTCACGCGGCCGACCGAACCGGCGACGATCAACGACTTTCGCTACCGCCGCGACGACAGCGAAGGCTTCCAGTGCCCGATCGGCGCGCACATCCGTCGGGCCAATCCCCGCGACACGCTGGGTTGGGATACGCGCTCCGGCATCGCGTTGTCCAAGCGCCATCGGCTGCTCAGGCGCGGACGCGTCTATCGGGACTCGGCGGGTTGCAACGGCGAGCATTGCGACGACCCCGGCGTTCGTGAACGTTGTGGACAGGGCATTCTCTTCATCGCGATCAACAGCGATCTCGAGCGGCAATTCGAGCTCGTCCTGAAGCGCTGGCTGCACAACACGACGTTCAATGCCTACAAGGCATTCGATCCCATCGCCGGCCCGGACCTGAAGACGGACTTCACGGTCCAGGGCATGCCCGCCGGGATGATCTATCCCGACGTGACGAGCTTCACGGAGGTGGTCGGCGCCGGGTATTTCTTCGCGCCGAGCCTCGGCGCCCTGCGATTCATCGCCACTCGAGCGTGACGCCATTCTCCAGTCCGCCGTCGAAGTCAACGTGAATTAGTCACCGCCGGCGCGGTGCATTTGCACGGCCCGCCGCAGACGATCGGCTCTACGCTCGCTGCTCCTCGATCTGGATGACAAGGAGAACAAGGTGGATCAGACCTCCGCGTCAGCGCGCCCGTCGTTCGATGATCGCCGCGGCGCGGCACGGCTGCATTTCGGCGATCACCTGTTGCTTCGCATGCTCGACGAGATGCAATACGGCATGGTCCTTCTGGACTGCGAGGCGAGGATCGGCTACTCGAACGCGCTCGGCCGCGACGAGATCTGCGGCAACGGGCCGTTGCAGCTGCGCGACGGCGTCGTCACGTGTACCGATCGGGCCCGAAGCGCGGCGTTTCGCGAGGCCCTGGTCGACGCGTTGCGGGGGCGGCGCCGGCTGTTGACCTTCGCCACGGGCGCAGCCGACACGTCGATCGCGATCACGCCGATGCTCGACGGCGATGATTACGGTGCGCAGCAGTGGGCGGCCCATGCATTGCTGATCTTCGCGAAGCGACCGGAGATCAAGAACCTGTCGATCGACTTCTTCGCGAGAGCCCACAAGCTCACGAGCGCCGAGTCGCAGGTCCTCGTGCATCTCGCGCACGGCCTCGACCCGGCCGGGATCGCCGACCGGCAATGCGTGGCGATATCGACCGTCCGCAGCCAGATCGCCAGCATCCGGGCGAAGACCTGCACCACGAGCATCCGGCAGTTGCTCGATCGCGTCGCGATGCTGCCGCCGATCCGGACGGTGGTGCGCACGGCCGCTCGCCATCCGGCCGAGGCCGTGGACTGAGCACGAGCGCGTGCTACATTTTGAGGAGGTTTCCACCAGACGCAGACATTCCGTCCACTGCTCGAGGGGATCGCCGCGAATGGGCGCTGTCAGCAACGGCTCGCAGAATTCGATCCCGGACCTCGTTGCGCTCGGCGAGCAGCGGCGTTATCGCCGCGGGACCATCTTCATCAACGAGGGCGAGCAAGGCAACGCGCTGTTCGTCATCGTCTCGGGACGGGTGAAGGTCTACTCGGTCGACGATCGTGGCCGCGAGCTCACGTTCGGCGTGTACGGCGCCGGCGAGACGATCGGGGAGATGTCGCTCGACGGCGGGCCCCGTTCGGCCAGCGTCGTGACGATCGAACCGACGGTGTGCGCGATGGTCACGCGCACCAAGCTGCTCTCTCACATCGAGAAGCATCCGGAGTTCGCGCTGTACCTTCTCACCAAGGTGATCGAGCGGGCGCGGCTGGCGACGCGGTCCGCGCGCAACATGGCGCTGCTCGATGTCTACGGCCGGGTCGTCGAACTGCTCGAGTCCCTGGCGACTCGTCGACCCGATGGCATACGCGTGATCGACGAACGCCTCACGCACGCCTCGATCGCCAATCGGGTCGGGTGCTCCCGCGAGATGATCAGCCGGCTGTTGAAAGACCTTCGATCCGGCGGGTATCTCGTCGCCGAAGGCAAATCGTGGATCCTGCCGCGTCAATCCCTGCCTGCACGCTGGTGAGCGGCGTGTCGAGGCGGCGGTCTGCGGCGGCGGAACGGTCGGCACCGTAACGACCGCGCCCTCGGCGGCTCTCGCGATCGGCGCGAGGCTGGTTTATCGTTGCCGGTCGCCGAACCGCCGCGAAAAGACCAGTGTCCTGTCCGGAGGCTGCTCATGAAATCGTTGCAGAAGACGTCGAAGCCGAAGCGCAGCAGTCCGCGGATCAGCCGCCGCCTCGTCCGGTCGATCGCGGCCCACGCACCGCAGGCCGCGCCCGATGCGATCCTGCGGCTCCAGCGGCTCGTCGGCAACGCGGAGGTCGGCCGGATCCTCGCGCGCCGGCGGCGGCGTCCGGTCCCCGAGTTGCCGCCCGAGCCGCTCGCGCTCGACGCCCCGGTGGCGGCGGATGGCAAGGACGACGACAAGGCGCTGGCCGCACCGGTCGTCGAAGACGGCAAGGACGACGAGAAGGCGCTGGCGGCGCCGATCGCGGAGGATGCGAAGGACGACGACAAGGCGCTGGCCGCGCCCGTGGCCGAGGATGGCAAGGACGACGACAAGGCGCTGGCCGCACCGGTCGCCGAAGACGGCAAGGACGACGAAAAGGCGCTGGCGGCACCGGTCGCGGAGGATGGGAAGGACGACGACAAGGCGCTCGCCGCGCCCGTGGCCGAGGACGGCAAGGACGACGAGAAGGCGCTGGCCGCACCCGTCGAGTCGGACGAGCCGGCGGGAAGGCCGGGGATCGGCGACGCGTCGGACGCCTCGTCGGCGACGATCCAGCGGAAGACCGGCGATGGCCATGACCTGGCGTCGGCCCGCTTCGCCGGCGAGCCGGTCCTCGAAGCGGTGTTCGACAACGAACGGCTGTTATCGGTCGGCAGCCAGGGTCCCGCGGTCGCGCGGATCCAGCAGGCGCTGGTCGACTTCGGGTTCCCTTTGCCGAAATTCGGCGTCGACGGCACCTTCGGTTCCGAGACGCGCAGCGCCGTCGTGGATTTCCAGCGGTCGGTCGGCCTGACCGGCAAGAATGCCGACGGCATCGTCGGGCCGGTCACGATGGGTAAGCTCGACGAGCGGGCGGGTGCCGGTCCCGCGCCCGGACCGGCTCCTGCGCCCGGACCGGCGCCCGCTCCGGCCCC
>CAXTDA010000036.1:0-1134 GCA_964242935.1 uncultured Burkholderiaceae bacterium
GACGGGAAGCGGCGCCGCGGCTTCGCTGGCACGCGCCGAGAAGGCGCTCGTCGACGTCAACCGCCGGCTCGACGAGCTGGCGGCCCGGCAGAAGGCGACCCGGGACCTCGTCGTCGCGCTCGATCGGCAGCGCTCCGGGACGGAGGGCCAGCTTGCCGACGGCGCGGCCGCGTTCGCCCGCACGATGACCGCGCTGTCGGCGAACGGAGAACGCGACGTCCGGCGCATCTGGCTCGCCGGCGGCAACCCGAACGACCGGATGCTGACCGACCTCGCGCTCGGCGAGGTCGCCCGCGCCGAGGCGGCGGACCTCGACGCGCTCCGCCAGCGGATCGGCGACCTGCAGTCGCGCCGCCAGCGCGCCGACGACGATCAGCGGGCGCTGGTCGAACAGGCCGACGCAGAGAAATCGGCTCGCGAGACGCTGGCGGCCGAACAGGCCGCGCAGCGTGCGGCATTCGACCGCCTCTCGCGGCAGATCGCCGAGCAGCGCACCACCGCGAGCGCGCTCGAGGCCGACGAGAAGCGGCTGACGCGGGTCGTCGAGCGGCTGCAGCGGATGATCGAGCAGCAGGCGGCCGAGGAACGGGCGCGACGCCAGGCAGCGAAGCGGCTCGCCGACCAGCAGGCTGCCGCCGCGGCGCGAAAGCGAAGCACCCCCGGCAGCGCCCCGAAGGTGCCGGAGCCGTCGCCAGCGCCCCGCGTCGAACCGGAGCCCGACGAGACGGCCGGCGGCGGTCCGTTCGCCCAACTTCGCGGGCAGCTCCGGCTGCCGGTGCGCGGCACCGTCACGGGACGCTTCGGATCGGCGCGCGGCGGGAGCGGCGGCACGTGGAAAGGCCTCTTCGTCCGCGCCGAGCCGAACGCCGACGTCCATGCGGTCGCGCCGGGCAAGGTGATCTTCGCCGACGATCTGCGCGGCTTCGGCAACCTGCTGATCGTCGACCATGGCAATCAGTACCTGTCGATCTACGCGAACAACGCGGCATTGCTGAAGCAGGCCGGCGATCGCGTGCAGGCCGGCGACGTGGTCTCGCGCGCCGGGAACAGCAGTGGCGACGAGCAGACCGGTCTATACTTTGAGATTCGTTTTCGGGGACGACCGATCGATCCGATGCCATGGATCGGCAGCCG
>CAXTDA010000036.1:1234-16208 GCA_964242935.1 uncultured Burkholderiaceae bacterium
CCGTCATCCGAAACGCAGCCACGTGTCACAGAACGTCCGATCGTCGGCACGGAAGCTGCGTGCGATGGTCGATGTCGTGCGCGCTGTCGGAGCGGATGTCGCATCGACGCGCAGTGTGCAGCATCCGGACAGCCGCTCGCGGAAACGTCCCGACCGTCGTATCGATTCGCCTTTCCAAGAGACGTCCATGCGGAAATCCCTGAAGAACATCGGCCTCATCTCCACCGGCGTGCTGGCCGGCGTGCTGCTGTCGCTCGGCATCACGGCGACGGCGCAGCGCGCGTCGGACGGACGGACGCCGCTGCCGATCGACGAGATTCGTCAGTTCACCGACGTATTCGGCGCGATCAAGAGCAGCTACGTCGAGCCGGTCGACGACAAGAAGCTGATCACCGAGGCGATCAACGGCATGGTGTCGGGCCTCGATCCGCATTCGGCCTATCTCGACGAGAAGGCGTTCAAGGACCTCCGCGAGCAGACCGTCGGCCGCTTCGGCGGCCTCGGCATCGAGGTCGGACGCGAGGACGGCGTCGACGACGGCTCGGGTTACATCAAGGTGGTCTCGCCGATCGAGGGCACGCCCGCGTTTCGCGCCGGCGTCAAGCCGGGCGACCTGATCGTCAAGATCGACGACACGAACGTCAAGGGGTTGAAGCTGAACGAGGCGGTGACGCGGCTCCGCGGCGCGCCGGGCACGAAGGTCACGCTGACGCTGGCGCGGAAGGACGTGAGCACGCCGATCGTCGTGCCGCTGATCCGCGAAGAGATCAAGGTCCAGAGCGTCCGCGCGAAGGCGGTCGAGCCCGGCTACGGCTACCTGCGCGTGTCGCAGTTCCAGGACCCGACCGTCGCGGACCTCGCGGCCAAGATCGGCGAGTTGTACAAGGCGGGACCGATCAAGGGACTCGTGCTCGACCTGCGCAACAACCCCGGCGGCGTGTTGCCGGGCGCGATCGGCGTCTCGGCCGCGTTCCTGCCGAAGGACGCACTGATCGTCTCGACGCGCGGACAGATCCAGGAGGCCCAGGGAAAGTTCTTCGCGACGCGCGACGAATACCAGCGCGGTGGCGACGACGTGCTGCGCGACCTTCCGGCGGGGATCCGCGACGTGCCGATGGTGGTGCTCGTCAACGGCGGCTCGGCCTCGGCCTCGGAGATCGTCGCGGGCGCGCTGCAGGACTACAAGCGCGCGAAGGTGATCGGCACCACGACGTTCGGCAAGGGTTCGGTGCAGACCATCCTGCCGCTGCCGCCGGAGCGGAAGACCGGCATCAAGCTGACGATCTCGCGCTACTACACGCCGAACGGCCGCTCGATCCAGGCGACCGGCATCGTCCCCGACTACGTCGTCGACGACACCGCCGAAGGCAACATCTTCGCGTTCCCGCGCGAAGCCGACCTCGAGCACCACCTCAACAACACGGAACAGGCGGCGGCCAACGCGGCCGCCAACGACAAGAAGGGCATCGAGCAGTCGCCCGAAGAGAAGAAGGCCGAGGACGATCGTCGCGCCGCGGCGCTGAAGAAGCCGATCGAGTTCGGCTCGAAGGACGACTACCAGCTGCAGCAGGCGCTGCACCTGTTGAAGGGCGAACCGGTCGAGACGAAGAAGATGACCGCGGCGCTGTCGCCGGAGCAGCTGGTCTCGAAGGCAGCGACCGCGACGCCGGCCGTCAAGCCCTGATCTTCGAAGGACACAGGGACGGGGCCGCGCCAGCGGCCCTTTTCGTTCGACCGTCGCTGCAGGACGAGTGGTCGTGAACGACGACCAGCTCCTGCGCTACTCGCGGCACATCCTGCTCGACGAGATCGGCATCGAGGGCCAGCAGCGCTTGCACGACGCGCACCTGCTGGTCGTCGGTGTCGGCGGCCTCGGGTCGCCGGCGGCGATGTATCTCGCGGCGAGCGGCGTGGGGCACCTGACGCTGGTCGACGACGACACGGTCGACCTGACCAACCTGCAACGTCAGGTCCTCCACGGGACGCCCGATGTCGGCAGCGCGAAAGCACTCTCTGGAGCCCGAGCGCTGCATCGATTGAACCCCGAGGTCGACGTGACGCCGCTCGTCGAGCGACTGTCCGGCGATCGCCTGGCGACGCTCGTCGAGCACATGGATGTCGTGCTCGACTGCAGCGACAACTTCGCGACGCGGCATGCGATCAACCGGGCGTGCGTCGCGCACGACATTCCGTTGGTGTCGGGCGCGGCGGTGCGCTTCGACGGGCAGATCGCGACCTTCGACCTGCGCACTCGCGACCAGGCCGAACGTTCCCCGTGCTACGCATGCCTCTTCCCCGAAAGCGAGGAGCCCGACGAAGTCGCCTGCTCGACCTTCGGGGTGTTCGCTCCGCTGACGGGCATCGTCGGCGCGATGCAGGCCGCCGAAGCCATCAAGCTGATCGTGGGCCTGCCGACATCGAGCGGCCGGCTCTCGTTGCTCGATGCGAAGACGATGGCGTGGCAGACGATCGCGCTGACCCGGGACCCCGCGTGTCCGGTCTGCGCGTTCGCTCCCGCACGTCGACCTTGATGCGGAAATGCCGCACCCCACCGGTCGGACGGTGCAGGTGCGGTTGGCTCGCGATATGATCCGGCGAATCTTTTCCGACAACGGTCGCTCGAACCGCCCGGTTTTCGGCAGCGCCACCCACGACCCACGCGCATGCCATTGAAACTGTCCGTCGTCGTGCCCTGCTACAACGAGATCGACACCATCGAAGTCCTGATCGGTGCCGTTCGCGCCTGTCCTTATCCGGACATCGAGATCATCGTCGTCGACGACTGCTCGACCGACGGTACCCGCGAGTTGTTGCGTGAAAAGATCGACGGCGTTCACGCCGTCGTCGTTTATCACGACGTCAATCAGGGCAAGGGCGCCGCATTGCGTACGGGTTTCGCGAAGGCGATCGGCGACATCGTCATCGTGCAGGACGCGGATCTCGAGTACGACCCGCAGGAATTCCCGAGCGTCGTCGAACCGATCGTCCAGGGCAAGGCCGATGTCGTCTTCGGGTCGCGATTCATGGGCGGCCGGCCGCACCGCGTGCTGTATTACTGGCACAGCGTCGGCAACGGGTTCCTGACCATGCTGTCGAACATGTTCACGAACCTGAACCTGACCGACATGGAGACCTGCTACAAGGCCTTCCGCCGCGAAATCATCCAGTCGATCACCATCGAGGAGAATCGCTTCGGCTTCGAGCCTGAAATCACGGCCAAGCTGTCGAAGCTGCGTTGCCGGATCTTCGAGGTGGGGATCGGGTACAACGGTCGGACCTACGAGGAGGGCAAGAAGATCGGCTGGAAGGACGGCGTGCGGGCGATCTGGTGCATCGTCAAGTACAACGTGTTCCGATGAAGCTCGTCCGCTACTTCTTCGTCGGTGGCGTCGCAGCCTGCGTCGATATCGGCATCTTCGTGCTCTTCGCGAGAGTCCTCGGCTGGAACTACCTGGCCGTCGCGGCCGTGGGCTTCTGCCTTGCCACGCTGGTCAATTACCTGCTCAGCGTCCGCCTCGTGTTCAAGAGCGGTACGCGCTTCGGGCGGCGGTCGGAAGTGGGCCTGATCTACCTGATCAGCGGCATCGGCCTCGGCGTGAACCAGACCGTGCTCTACGTCGGCATCGATCGATTGGGCTGGGACATGGTCCTCTGCAAGCTGCTCGCGACGTTGATCGTCTTCTTCTGGAACTACTGGGCAAGGGCGCACTTCGTCTTCTCGAATTCGTCCACCGCGAAGGCTTCGTGATGCGCGTCCTCGTGACCGGAGGTGCCGGCTTCCTCGGCAGTCATCTGTGCGACCGGCTGATCGGCGAAGGCCACGAGGTCCTTTGCGTCGACAACTTCTTCACCGGCCATCGACGCAACGTCGCCCATCTGCTCGGCTCGAGCCGCTTCGAGCTGCTGCGTCACGACGTGACCTTTCCGCTTTACGTGGAAGTCGACTGGATCTTCAACCTCGCGTGCCCGGCGAGCCCGGTCCACTACCAGTTCAACCCGGTCCAGACGACCAAGACCAGCGTCCACGGCGCGATCAACATGCTCGGCCTCGCCAAGCGCGTCCGCGCCCGCGTGCTGCAGGCGAGCACCAGCGAGGTCTACGGCGACCCCGACCAGCATCCGCAGACGGAAAGCTACTGGGGCCGCGTCAACCCGATCGGCGAGCGTGCGTGCTACGACGAAGGCAAGCGCTGCGCCGAGACGCTGTTCTTCGACTATCGCCGGCAGTACGACCTGGACATCAAGGTCGTGCGGATCTTCAACACGTACGGGCCGCGCATGGACGCGGGCGACGGCAGGGTGGTCTCCAACTTCATCGTGCAGGCATTGAAGGGCGAAGACCTGACGCTGTACGGCAACGGCGAGCAGACCCGCAGCTTCTGTTACGTCGACGATCTGATCGAAGGCTTGCTGCGGATGATGAAGACCGAACGGGGGTTCACCGGACCGATCAACCTCGGCAATCCGGAGGAATTCACGATGCGACGACTGGCCGGACTGGTTCTGTCGCTCACCGGCAGCGCATCGCGCCTCGTCCACCGCCCGTTGCCCGCCGACGATCCCCGCCAGCGGCAGCCGGACATCGCGCTCGCTGCCGAGAAGCTGTCTTGGCAACCGTCGATCGACGTCGAGGAAGGATTGCGGCGGACGATCGATTACTTCCGCCGGACCTTGTCGGCGTGACGGCATCGGCCACGTCGATCCCTGCACCGTCGTCGACCTCCAGCGGACGATGGCTGCGTTACGTGGCTTATGCGTTCATCGTGCTTCAGTGCGGCTCGTTCTGGATCTGGTGCAGCCGCATCGAGGATTACGCGCCCGACAGTTCGACTTACCAGGGTCTCGCGGACAGCATCCGGCTGCACGGGACGTATCGCTTCAACTTCGCACCGCACATCCAGTACCCGCCGGGACTGCCGCTCTTCCTCGTGGCCATCGGCGCCTTCTTCGGGACCGCACATCTCACTTACCTGCACGCGATCGCCGTGACCAGCGCGATGGCCTTGTATGTCGGCCATGCGTTCGTTCGGAGCGAACAGGACGACGTTGCGGCGACCGTCGGCACGTTGCTGCTGGGCGCGTCGACCTACTACCTGATCTATTCGACGGCCGTCCTCAACTCCGACGTGCCGTATCTGCTCATCAGCATCGGGGCGCTCCTGGCCGGCCGTCGACTCGAAAGCAGCGAGCGCGGCGCGGAGCGACGAGGATGGTCCGTCCTGTTCGGTGTTCTGCTCGTCGCCTCGGTTCTGCTTCGCTCCGCGGGGATCGCACTGGTCGGCGGCTACATTCTCTGGCTCGCCTTGTCGAGCCTCGAGCGACGGGGGCTCGATCGACGCCGGCTGACGACCATCGGCATTCCCGTCGCGCTCGCGACCGCCACGCAGGTCGCTTGGTGGTCGTATGTCGACCGCGTCAGGCCGGAGGCGCTGGAAGCCTGGGGAGCCGGCGCCTACACCGACGCGTTGCGGCTGGTCGATCCGCACCAGCCCGCGCTCGGCACCGCGACGATCTTCGATCTCCTCGCGCGCGTTCCCCGGAACGTCGTGCAGCACAGTGCGCACTTCGTGGAGCTGCTCGGCATCGACTGGGTCGACCAGCGCTGGTACTCGCCGCTCGTCGTGTTGCCGCTGCTCCTGATCGCGGCCGGCTTCGCCGCGACGCTTCGCCGGCGCCGGGGCCCGATGGAATGCTATTTCGTCGCGTACGCGGTGATCTACGCCCTGTGGCCTTACGACGTCGGGGCGCGCTTCGTGCTCCCGGTCTTTCCGATCGCCTTCGTCTATGCATGGCGCGGCGTCGCGACGCTGCTGCGCCGCTCGACCGCGGCGAGCCTGCGGACCACCGCGATCGTCGCGGCAGGCGCTGCTCTGCTCGGCGTCGCGTCGTGGGCCGCGCAGACGACGGCCGCACCGGCGTCGGCCCACGCGCGCGCCGCGTGCGTGGTCGGGGGGCGGGCTGCGCGTGGCCCTGGTCGCGTGGGCCGCGGGCGGCGCGCGCCGGCGGCCCGTAACGGCGTCCCGTCCGGGGGCCGGCGGCGCACGACGGCGGGCGATCGCCCGCTGGACCGCCGCCCTCCTCGTCGCGCTGCTGGTCGCGAGGGGCGTCGCGGCCCAGACCCGTTGGGGCATCGAGAACGCGCGCTCCACGCCGGACCATCTGGGCCACCGTCCGTCGGTCGAGGCCGCCCGCTGGATCGTGGAGAATAGCGACCCGACCGACGTCGTGATGGCCGAACAGTTCCAGGTCGTTCACTATCTGTCGGGCCGCCGCATCGTGCCCTTCGTCGCCACGACCGACGCCGCCCGCCTCACCGGGGTGATCGACCGTAAGCGCGTCAAGTACCTCGTCGTAGTGTCGTCCGCGGAAGGCTCGAACGTGCTGCCGCGCGAAGCGGATCGTCTAGGCGCGCTGCAGGCCGATCCAGGCCGTCGGATGGCACGCGTCTTCGAGGGACACGAAGTGCGCATCTTCCGCATCGACGGACCGGTGGGGCCGTGATGCAGCGCCGGTCGTCGGACGTCGCACGGCACTTCTTTCTGAAAAGGCAGGGACTACGATGACTCGACGGTTTCGCCTCGCCATCGTCGGCGCGGGGTTGATCACGCAGGGATCCCACCTGCCGACTGCGCTCTCTTCCGATCGTGTCGAGGTCGTGGCGTTGATCGATCCGGTCGTCGAACGGGCGGCCTCGCTCGCTCGCACCTACGGCATCTCGCCCCGGATCGCGCCGACGATCGACAGCGTCCTTGCCGAGATCGACGGCGCTCTGATCGCCACGCCCAACGATCGTCACGCCGCCGTGGCGATCCAGTGTCTCGAGGCCGGCGTCGCCGTCCTGATCGAAAAGCCGCTCGCTTCCACGGCCCTGGAAGCAAGGTCGATCGTCACCGCGGCCGAAGCGTCGGGGATCACCGCTGCGGTCGGCTATTCGACGCGTTTTCGCGCGAGCACCGTGTTGCTGAAAGAGCTGGTCGACCGCAATCATTTCGGGCGGCCGCGACGTTTCGTCCATCAGTTCGGGACGCCGGGTGGATGGTCGCCCCTGTCGGCCTACAACCTGACGCGATCCACGGCAGGCGGCGGCGTGCTGATCGTGACCGCGACGCACTTCATCGATCGCATGCTGGACCTCTTCGGCGTGCCCGCCGACGTGGCCTTCGAGGACGATTCGGCGGGCGGACCCGAAGCGAACTGCACCGCGCGTTTCCGGTACGGCACCCCACACGCGGGACTCGAAGGCATCGCGCGTTACTCGAAGACGACGCGTCTGCCGTCGGGGATGGTGATCGAATTCGAACAGGGCACCGTGACGCTGGCCGACAGCGACGATGCGGAGATCCAGTTCAAGGCGAACGACGGTGACTACGTCCAGGTGATCCGTCGCGGGCGGTCCGCGGCGCCGGTGGGGAATTCGTTCCTGCGACAGCTCGAGGATTTCGTCGACGCCTGTCGTGACGGTCGGCCACCGCGCGTGTCCGCTCAGCAGGGGCTCCTGTCGCTGGAACTGATCGAGCGACTCTATGCGAGCCGACGCCGGTTCGACGAGAACTGGTATGCCGGCACGCGCGCGGCGCCGGCTGTCCGCGCCATGGTCGAGACGGAGGCCGCATGAAGGTCGCGATCTTCGGTGCTTCGGGCTTCACCGGCGCGACGCTGGTCGAACGGCTTCAGGCCCGTGGCGACTGCGATGTCGTCGCCTGCATCCACAACAGCGGCAACGCCTGGCGCCTCGCCCGTCACGGCATCGCGCTGACACCGGTCGACCTGCTCGACCCGAGCACGGTGACGGCAGCCGTGGCCGGCTGCACGCACGTGGTGAACTGCGCGCGTGGCGAAGACCAGACCATGCTGGTCGGCTTGAAGAACATGTTGTCGGCGAGCCGCGAGGCGCAGGTCCGTCACTTCGTGCACCTGAGCAGCGTGATGGTGTATGGCGACCCGCCGGTTGCGGCGAGTGTCGACGAGGCCGCGCCCACCGAGCCCGTCGAAGGCACCTACGGCTGGATCAAGCTGAAGCAGGACGCGATGGTCGAGGCCGCCGCCCGGGACGGCCTGGCCTCGACCGTGCTGTGCCCGCCCAACATCATCGGCCCGTACTCGCACTACCTGCAGAACCTCATCGCCGCGATCCGCAGTCGCACGCTCGCGATCGTGGACGACGGACGTGCGCCGTGCGTCGTGGTGGATGTGGTCAACCTGTGCCACGCGATCGAGCTCGCGCTCGAGCGGACCTCGGGCGACGGCAAGCGGATGTTCGTCACCGATGGCGCCGTGCTGACCTGGGCGCAGATGCTGCACGAGCTCGATCCGTTGCTCGTCTCGGGGACAGTCGACCGGTTGCCGCGCCTGACGAAAGCAGAACTGGCGCCCCGGCTGGAGCCGCCCCCGGCCAGGCGGATATCGCTCGTGCGTTCGCTGAAGCACGTCGTCTCGAGCGAAGTCCGCGCTGCGATGCGCCTCGATCCGTTGTGGCAGCGCATCGACATCGGCGTCCGGAAGGGCGTCGCGAAGATGGGTTCCGGCGTCGAGGACCGTCTGCGATTGTCGATCGAAGGGACGTTGAAGGTCACGCCGGCATCGCCGTACGAGGGGATTGATCTGCGGCTTTCGGGCCATCAGCTGCGAGAGACGGTCCACTCGACGCGACGCATCGAAGACGCGCTGCACTATGCGCCGCTCGTCACGCCGGCCGAAAGCATGGCCGCTTTCCGGGCCTGGTACCGGAAGCACCACGGCATGGACGACGCGTTCGCCGATCTGGTGGCGCAGCTCGGCTGACCGGCTGCATCCGCATCGAGGTGGCCGTCGACACCACACTCACCCGATCGAAGGCCCTCGCCCGGTCTCTCGTCGAAGCGGCGCGAAGCGCGTTGCGGTTGCGGCGCTTGCGGGCCACGCGCGCGACGATCACCACGTCCATCCTGCGTCGCGACTTCGAGGCACTCGGCATCGCGACCGGCGACACGGTGATGGTGCATTCGTCGCTCGCCCGCATCGGCTATCTGGAAGGCGGACCGCGCTCCGTCGTCGATGCGCTGGTCGAGACCGTCGGACCCTCGGGTACCGTCGTGATTCCGACGTATTGGGTGCCCGGCGGGACCGTCCTCGAGACCTGCAGGATCGAAGGCTACGTCTTCGATCCGCGCACCCACGGGTCTCACCTCGGTCGGCTTTCCAGCGAGTTCCTTCGCTACCCCGACATCGAACGGAGCATCCATCCGACCCATTCGGTCTCGGCGTTCGGCCGCGAGGCGAGAGCCGTGACCGATGATCATCATCGCGCGCCGTCGATCTTCGGCGACGGTTCTCCATGGCAGCGCTGCATCGCGCTCGATGCGAAGATCGTGGGCCTCGGCATCTCGATGGGACCGGTGACCTTCTATCACGCGCTCGAGGACGAGGAGGGCGCGGCATTCCCGCTCGACGTGCATCATCCCGAGCACTTCCTGCTGCCCTGCAGGGATCGCGAGGGCAACCTGGTCCGGGTGCCGATCGCGCCGTTCGATCCTGCCTTGATGCCGCGCCGCATCGACGCGCCCGCCCGCGACGATCTGCGTCGCTGGTTCCACGATGAATTCGTCCGCGCAGGGCTTCTCGTGGAAGGCCGGGTCGGCGAGGCGCTGTCCTGGTACATCCCCGCACAGGCCTTCCATCGTCACCTGGGACGTCTGATGCGGGAAGGCGTCACGATCTATGCGAGCGCTGCCGACCTGGCGGACCACGACGCGCGACACGGACGATGAAGCACTGGTTCGTGCATCTTCGCGACCGCCTGGGTCTGTCCGATGCGGCGCCGCGATCGATCGAGGCGCACCTCGAGGCCGCCGCGCAATGGCTGCTCGTCGCGCAGCGTGCGACCGCAGACGACGGCGTCGCGCACTCCTACGACCTCCGGGAAAGACGCTGGCTGGCCTCGTACCCCGAGACCACCGGCTACATCATCCCCACGCTCTACGATTACGCGCAGCACTTCGCTACCCCGGCGTATGCGGAAGCCGCGTTGCGCATGGCCCGCTGGGAGGTCGCCGTCCAGCTCCCCGAAGGCGGCGTCCGCGCCGGGACGATGGACGCGCCGGTCGTCGCTCCGACGGTCTTCAACACCGGCCAGGTGCTCTTCGGCCTCGCGCGCGCCGCACGCGAGAGCGGTGACGCGACGATCCACGAAGCGCTGGTCCGGGCCGCCGACTGGCTGGTCGCCGCGCAGGACGACGATGGCCGCTGGCGGCGCTTCGCATCACCGTTCGCGCCGTCGATCAACGCGACCTACAACGTGCGGACGGCGTTCGGGCTCGTCCGCGCATTCGAGGTCACGCGCGACCCCCGTCACCTCGAGGCCGCCGCCCGCAACGTCGACTGGGCGCTGTCGACGGCGGCTGCGAACCACTGGCTGCCCGGCAACTGCCTCACCCCCGAACCCGACGACCGCGCCCTGACGCATACCATCGCGTACGCGATCCGCGGCATCCTCGAGGTCGGGGTTGCGCTGGGTCGCGACGATCACGTCGCCCGCGCGCTCGCCATGGCCGAAGCGCTGGCCGCCGCGCAGAACGACGACGGCTCGCTGCCGGCCAACTTCTCGCCGCGCTGGCAGCCGGTGTCCCGCTGGATCTGCATGACGGGCAACGCGCAGATGGCGCTCAACTGGTATCGGCTCGCGAAGGTCACGGGCCGCTCCGACCTCAAGATGCATGCGCAGGCGGCCAACCGCTTCAACATGCGACTCCAGCGTCTCGACGGGCCGGTCGAGACGCGCGGCGCCGTCAAGGGATCGCACCCGATCGGCGAGGAGTACATGACGTGGCGCTACCCGAACTGGGCGGCGAAGTTCTTCATGGATGCGTTGATGTTCGAGCGGCTCTTCGACCGCATCGACAACATCGGCTGACGATCAGATCCCCGGCGGGGCCGACGCGGCTTCGAGGCTGGCCAGGAATCGATCGGCGTCCTGGAAGCCGACCACGTCGGCCTCGCGGCGAGGCCGCCCGTCGCGATCGAAGAACACGATGCCCGGCGGACCGAACAGGCCGAAGCGCTTCAGCAGCGCGCGGTCGTCGGCATCGTTGGCCGTCACGTCGGCCTTCAGCAGCAGGAAGTCCCGCATCCGCGACGCGACCCGTGCATCGGTGTACGTGAAGCGCTCCATCTCCTTGCACGACACGCACCAGTCCGCGTAGAAGTCGAGCAGGACCGGCTTGCCGGCCGACGCGACGCGCCGATCGAGCTCGGCGACGCTTTTCACCGGCTCGAACGCGGGCGAGGCGTCGCCGCCTGCCGCGCCCCCGTCCCGCACGGCCAGCGACGCGAGCGGTCGCAGCACGTCGCGCCCGCCGGTCGCGACGCCGACGAGTTCCACGATGCCGACGAACAGCAACAGCACGCCGATGCCCTTCACGACCCGCTGGAAGCCGCGCGCCCGCCGATCGAGCGGATCGAGCACTCCCAGCACCACGGCGCCGACGATCGCCATCGCTGCCCAGCCGAACATCGCGACCCCGCCCGGCAGCACCGGCGTGACCATCCACCACGCGACCGCGAGCAGCAGGACGCCGAAGAAGCGCTTGACGGTCTCCATCCACGCGCCGACCCGCGGCAGCAACGATCCGGCCGACAACCCGATCAGCAGCAGCGGCACGCTCATGCCGACCGCGAGCGAGAACAACGCGACGCCACCGACGACGACGTCGCGGGTCTGGCCGATATAGACCAGCGCGCCGGCGAGCGGCGCCGCGACGCAGGGCCCGACGATCAGCGCCGACAACGCGCCCATCGCGAACACGCCGGCCAGCCGCCCGGCCGGGAAGCGACCGGCGGTGCCGCCCCCTCGACCGCCGACACGGCTCGACCATTGCGCGAGACGCGCCTGCAGCGCCGCCGGAACCTGCAGGTCGTAGAGACCGAACATCGACAACGACAGGACGCCCAGGACGGCCACGAAGGCGCCGAGCACCCACGGGGTCTGCAAGGTCGCGGCGAGCCCTTCACCGGCCAGTCCGGCGGCGATGCCGAGCGCCGTGTAGACCGTCGCCAGGCCGAGCGAATACGCGATCGCGAGCAGCAACCCGGCGCCGCGCGTCATCGGTCGCTCGGCGCTCGACTGGCCGACGATGATCGACGACAGGATGGGCATCATCGGCAGCACGCACGGCGTGAACGCGAGCAGCACGCCGAGCCCGACGAACAGCAGCGCGATCCAGCCGAAGTGACCACCGGTCAGCGTGCGCTCGATGCGAGACGGCGAATCGATCGACGAACCGGACGAGGGGCCGGCCGACGACGTCGCGACCGCGAGCGTCGCTTCGGCGACCTGCGGCGGGTAGCAGAGGCCGGCGTCCGCGCAGCCCTGCGACGTCGAACGCAGCGTCAACGGGCCGGTCACGCCACGGACCGGCAGCCGGACCACCACGTCCTTCCGGTAGTGCTCGACGTCCTTCTGGAACGTCTCGTCGAACTTGATCTCGCCCTTCGGGAAGACCGCCTGGCCGAGCGTCGCGCCGCCGGACGCAGCGGGATCGAGCTCGAAGCCGAAGCGTTCGCGATAGAGGTAGTAGCCGTCGGCGATCCGGTAGTGCACCTCGATCGTGGAGGCGTCGACGGCCTTCGCGTCGAAGACGAAGGCCTTGCCCGGCTCGAGGAACGCGGCCCCGGCCAGAGCGGGCATCAGGAGCATCGCGACGAGCCACGATCCGATGAGCGCGAGTGACGTGCGGCGAACGGTCGTCACGACCCGGCCTCGACCGATGTCTGCTCGGCGATCCATCCGAGATACGCGGCGCTGCCGCGGACGACCGGCACCGCGACGATCTCCGGCAGCTCGTATGGATGATGGGTGCGGAGGCAACGCTCGACCGCATCGAAGGCCGCGGCCCGCGTCTTGATCACCATCTGGATCTCGTCGTCGTGCTGCACGGCGCCCTGCCATCGATAGACCGACCGCACGCCCGGCACGATCTGCACGCACGCCGCCAGCCGCTCGCCGACCAACCGCTCTGCGAGAGCGTCGGCCGTGGCGCGATCGGCAACGGTCGTGCAGATGAGAAGCGCGTCGTGGTTCACGGTCGTTTGCTCACTTGAGCAGGCGCCGGCGGGTCAGCACCACCGCCAGCCAGTAGCCCAGGATCGTGTACGCGACGAGGATGCACAGATCGAAGATGGGCTGGCCCGGCGGACGGCCGAGGATCAGCGGCCGAACCAGGTCGACCGCGGCCGTCAGCGGCAACCACTGGGCGCCGGCCTGCACCCACGGCGGCAACTGCTCGAACGGGAAGAACACGCCGGACAGGAACCACATCGGCGTGACGACGATCGTGAAGTAGTAGGTGAAGAAATCGTAGTTCTTCGCGTACGCGTTGACGACGAGGCCGAGGGCCGCGGCGGTGAGACCGATCAGGAACATCAGCGGCAGCACGAGCAGCATCGACCACTCGCGCGACAGGCCCCAGACGAAGATCACGAGCAGGATGGCGACGCCGGTGAACACGCTCTTCGTCGCGGCCCAGACCAGTTCGGCCATCATCACGTCGTCGAGCGACAGCGGCGCGTTCATCATCGCCTCCCAGCTCTTCTGCACGTGCATCCGCGTGAATGCCGAATACAGCGACTCGAATGTCGCCGCGTTGAACGCATTCATGCAGATCGAGCCGGACGCGAGGAACACGATGTAGCGGACGCCGTCGATCGGCGCGAGCAGGGTGCCGAGCCCGTAGCCGAACGCGAACAGCGTGATCAGCGGCTCGGCGATGTTGCCGATGACGCTCTGCGCGAAGAGCCGCTTCCAGACGAGATAGTTGCGACGCCAGATCGGCAGCCAGCGCAGGCTGATGTCGGGCAGGGCGGCACTGCGAGAGACGGCAGCAGCAGTCATTCCCCATTCCATGTCGTGCGGCTCTCCTGTCCGGGTCATCGCGCGGCAGTGGTCCTCATGCCCTGCTTCTGCTCGGCGATCCATCGATCGATCTTGTCTTCGAGAGTCGCGAGCGGCATCGCGCCATCGTCGAGGATCGCGTTGTGGAAAGCCCGGATGTCGAACCGCTCACCGAGTTGCGAGCGCGCGCGGTCGCGCAGTTCGCGGATCTTCAGTTCGCCGGTCTTGTAGGCCAGTGCCTGGCCGGGCCAGCTGATGTACCGATCGACTTCCGCGATTGCGACCGGTTCGCGGACGGCACCGACGTCGCGCAGGTAGGCGATCGCCTGCGAGCGGCTCCAGCCGAACGCGTGGATTCCCGTGTCGACGACGAGCCGCGCGGCACGGACCATCTCCGCCGACAGTCGACCGATGCGCGAATACGGATCGGTATAGACGCCGAGCTGCGGACCGAGGCTTTCGGCGTAAAGCGCCCAACCCTCGCCGTATGCCGTGTCCCAGCCGGACCGGCGAAAGCGCGGCAGCGTCTTCATTTCCATCGCGCGGGCGGTTTGCAGATGGTGACCCGGGACAGCCTCGTGCAGGAAATTCGCCTCCATCTGGAACCGCGGAGTCGCCGCCTTGCTGATCACGTTCGCCTCGAACCAGCCCGGGCGACTGCCGTCGGCTGCGCCCGCCGTGTAATGGTCGACGTTGTCGCCTTCGAACGCTTCCATCGCGCGGATTCCGTACGGCAGTCGCGGCAGCTCGGCGAAAAGGCGCGGCAATTCGGCGTCGACGCGCTTGGCGATATCGCGATAGTCCCTCAGTTTGTCTTCGGCGTGCGTGTAGACGAAGCGCTCGTCGGCACGCAACGCCGCGAGGAAGGCCTGGCGACCGCCGGTGTGACCCATCGCCGCGATCTCGCGATCCATTTCGCGACCGATCCGTTCGACTTCCTGCAAGCCGATGTCGCGGATCGCTTCGGGCGCCCGCGGGGTCGACGTATGGATGCGGATGGCGAGCGCGTAGTACGCGGGGCCGGCCGGCAGCGACGACGCGGAGATCGACGGCCGGCCGGCCGGGGCGAACTCGGCGAGGCGGTGAGGTCCGGGGTGCTCATGGGCGCGC
>CAXTDA010000037.1:0-9063 GCA_964242935.1 uncultured Burkholderiaceae bacterium
GCAGCACCCGGCCGCGCACGGCGTGCTGCGGCTCGTGCTCGAGCTCGACGGCGAGGTCGTGCAGCGCGCCGACCCGCACATCGGCCTGCTGCATCGCGCGACCGAGAAGCTGGCCGAGACGCGCACCTACATCCAGTCCGTGCCGTACATGGACCGGCTCGACTACGTGTCGATGATGTGCAACGAACACGGCTACGTGATGGCGATCGAGAAGCTGCTCGACGTCGAGGTGCCGCTCCGTGCGCAGTACATCCGCGTGATGTTCGACGAGATCACGCGCCTCTTGAACCACCTGCTGTGGCTCGGTGCCCATGCGCTCGATGTCGGTGCGATGGCGGTCTTCCTGTACGCGTTCCGCGAGCGCGAGGACCTGATGGACATGTACGAGGCGGTCTCGGGCGCGCGGATGCACGCCGCCTACTACCGGCCGGGCGGCGTCTACCGCGACCTGCCGGACTCGATGCCGCAGTACCTGTCGTCGAAGTGGAAGAACGCGCGTGCGCTGAAGGACCTGAACAGCAACCGGCAGGGCTCGCTGCTCGACTTCATCGAGGACTTCAGCAACCGCTTTCCGCGCTACGTCGACGAGTACGAGACGCTGCTGACGGACAACCGCATCTGGAAGCAGCGTCTGGTCGGCGTCGGCATCGTGTCGCCGGAGCGCGCGAAGGCGCTCGGCTTCACGGGGCCGATGCTGCGCGGCTCCGGCGTCGAGTGGGACCTGCGGAAGAAGCAGCCGTACGAGGTCTACGACCTGCTCGAGTTCGACGTACCGGTCGGCACCAACGGCGACTGCTACGACCGCTATCTGGTCCGCGTCGAGGAGATGCGGCAGTCGAATCGCATCATCAAGCAGTGCATCGAGTGGCTGCGCAACCATCCCGGCCCGGTGATGGTCGACAATCACAAGATCGCCCCGCCGTCGCGGGTCGACATGAAGTCGAACATGGAAGAGCTGATCCACCACTTCAAGCTCTTCACCGAAGGGATGCGCGTGCCGGCCGGCGAGTCGTACGCGGCGGTCGAGCATCCGAAGGGCGAGTTCGGCATCTACCTCGTGTCCGACGGCGCGAACAAGCCGTACCGCCTCAAGATCCGCGCGCCCGGCTTCGCGCACCTTCAGGCGCTCGACGAGATGTCGCGCGGCCACATGCTGGCCGACGTCGTGACGATCATCGGCACGCAGGACATCGTCTTCGGGGAGATCGATCGATGAACGCCGCGGTCGCCGAGCAGGCTGCGCGGGTGGGACGACGTCCGACGTGGCTGGAGCAGGTGAGCGCGCGCTGGCGCGAAGTCCTGGAGGACTCGAGCCTGCGTGACCTCCGCTACAAGGTCGAGACCAACCGGGGAGGCCAGCTGATCATGAGTCCGGCCAAGAATATCCACGGTTTCTACCAGACGCGCGTCGCCGATCTATTGAAGCGGAGCCTGGGCGGATTGACGGTCGTCGAGTGTTCGGTCGCCACGCCCCAAGGAGTGAAGGTGGCCGACGTGGCCTGGTGTTCGGATGCCTTTTTCGCCGAACACGGGTTCGCGGATCCCTATGCCGTCGCACCCGGGATCTGCGTCGAGATCAAGTCGCCTTCGAACGCCGAGTCCGAGTTGCAGGCCAAGGTCCGCCTGTACCTGGACGCCGGTGCTCTCGAAGTCTGGCTCGTCGACGCGGAGGGTGGCCTGCGTATGTTCGGACCCGAAGGCGTGATCGCTGCGTCGAGCTTCGGCGTCGATGTCGGCGACATTGCGTTCGCTCCGAAGGATGAATCACGATGACCCGTCCGCAAACGCGTCGGAGCCACGCCTTCGCCTGGTTGCTCGCGACCGTGATCGGCATCGCCCAGGCGCAGGACGCCCAGCCCGGCGACGACTTCCTTCGCCTCCTCGACGCGCGGCAGTACGGCGAGAGCTGGGACGCGTCGTCCGACTTCCTGAAGCAGTCGATCTCGCGCGGCGACTGGCAGACGCAGATGGTGAAGGTGCGCGAGACGATCGGCGACGTCGCGTCGCGGAAGCTGAAAAGCTCGGTCCCGCAGAAAGACCCGCAGGGCGCGCCGCCGGGCGACTACCTGATCCAGACCTACGACACGGTCTTCGCGTCGCAGGGCGCGCCGAAGACCGAGACGCTGCCGCTGATCAAGGCCCCGGACGGCCGCTGGCGCGCGATGGGCTACTTCATCCGCTAGACATGAACAACGCCGAATCCAACGTCCCGCTGAACCCGCCGGTCGAGACGCGCGCCGAGCCGCGGTTGCTGAGCGACGACGCGTATCGCCGCATCGACCGCGAGGTGTCCAAGTTTCCGCCGGAGGGCAAGGGCTCGGCGGTGATGGCGGCGCTCGGCATCGCGCAGGACGAGAAGGGCTGGTTGCCGATGGACGTCATCGGCGACGTCGCGCGATACCTCGGGATGCCGGCCATCGCGGTCCAGGAGGTGGCGACGTTCTACAACATGTACAACGTGCGGCCGGTCGGTCGCCACAAGATCACCGTCTGCACGAACCTCCCATGTGCGCTGTCCGGCGGCGCGCTGGCCGGCGAGTACCTGAAGGCGGAGCTCGGCATCGGCTATCGCCAGACCACCGCCGACGGCGCGTTCACGCTGCAGGAAGGCGAGTGCATGGGTGCGTGCGGCGACGCGCCGGTGATGCTCGTCAACAACAAGCGGATGGTGAGCTGGATGACCAACGACAAGATCGACGCGCTGCTGGAGGAACTGTCCTCCGAGCGCGTCACGACGACGCCATGACCTCGACTCCGCAGAACGCGGGCGGCACGCGCACCCTCGACAACCGGGCGCTCGAAGACCGTTCGGTGGTCGTCCGGGCGCTGAACACGTCCATCCACGACCGTCACATCGCGCCCCAGATCATGGCCGGCCTGACTGGCGAGAACTGGCGGATCGCCGATTACGAGGCGCGCGACGGTTACCAGGCATTGCGGAAGATCCTCGACGAGAAGATCACGCCCGAGCAGGTGATCGCGCAGGTCAAGGCATCGGCGCTTCGCGGCCGCGGCGGTGCGGGCTTCCCGACCGGGCTCAAGTGGAGTTTCATGCCGCGCCAGTTTCCCGGCCCGAAGTACCTGGTCTGCAACTCGGACGAAGGCGAGCCGGGCACGTTCAAGGATCGCGACATCCTCCGCTACAACCCGCACATCCTGATCGAGGGGATGATCATCGCCGGCTATGCGATGGGCATCCCCGTCGGCTACAACTACATCCACGGCGAGATCTGGGCCGAATACGAGCGCTTCGAGGAAGCGCTCGACGAGGCGCGCGCCGCGGGCTATCTCGGCGACGACATCCTCGGCAGCGGGGTCGCGTTTCAGCTCCACGGCTTCCACGGCTACGGCGCGTACATCTGCGGCGAGGAGACGGCGCTGCTCGAGTCGCTCGAAGGCAAGAAGGGCCAGCCGCGCTTCAAGCCGCCGTTCCCGGCGAGCTACGGGCTTTACGGCAAGCCGACGACGATCAACAACACCGAGACCTTCGCTGCCGTGCCGTGGATCATCCGGAACGGCGCCGATGCCTTCCTCGCGGTCGGCAGGCCGAACAACGGCGGGACCAAGCTGTTCTCGGTGTCGGGCGACGTCGAGATGCCGGGCAACTACGAGATCCCGCTCGGCACGCCGTTCGCGAAGCTGCTCGAGCTGGCCGGCGGCATGCGCGGCGGCAAGAAGCTGAAGATGGTCATCCCCGGCGGCTCGTCGGCACCGGTCGTCAAGGGCGACCTGATGATGGCCACCGACATGGACTACGACGGCATCGCGAAGGCGGGGTCGATGCTCGGGTCGGGCGCGGTGATCGTGATGGACGAGACGCGTTGCGCGGTCGCGTCGCTGATGCGGCTCGCGTACTTCTACTTCGAGGAATCGTGCGGGCAATGCACGCCGTGCCGCGAAGGCACCGGCTGGATGTACCGCGTGATCCATCGCATCGAGCACGGCGAAGGCCGCATGGAGGACCTCGACCTGCTGCTGTCGGTGGCCGACAACATCCAGGGCCGCACGATCTGCGCGCTCGGCGACGCCGCCGCGATGCCGGTGCGCGCGTTCGTCAAGAACTACCGCGACGAGTTCGAGTACCACATCAGGAACAAGTGCTGTCTCGTCGGTCCCGGCGCCCACGCGCATGCGCCGCATGCGACGCCGCTCGAACGGGCGCAGGGCAACGAAGCCATCCACGCCGAGCAGGTCGCGCGTCACCCCGCCGTCATCGACTCATAAGTCAATCGTCCATGGTCAAGATCGAGATCGACGGCAAGCCCGTCGAGGTCAAGGAAGGCAGCATGGTGATGGATGCTGCCAACCAGCTCGGCATCTACGTGCCGCACTTCTGCTATCACAAGAAGCTGACGATCGCGGCCAACTGCCGCATGTGCCTCGTGGAGGTCGAGAAGGCGCCGAAGCCGATGCCCGCGTGCGCGACGCCGGTGACGGCCGGGATGATCGTGCGGACCGCGTCGCCGAAGGCGGTGCAGGCGCAGCAGGGCGTGATGGAGTTCCTGCTGATCAACCATCCGCTCGACTGCCCGATCTGCGACCAGGGCGGCGAGTGCCAACTGCAGGATCTGGCGGTCGGCTACGGCGGGTCGAATTCGCGCTACGCCGAAGAGAAGCGCGTGATCATGCCGAAGAACATCGGCCCGCTGATCTCGACGTCGGGGATGACGCGCTGCATCCACTGCACCCGTTGCGTCCGCTTCGGGCAGGAGATCGCCGGGCTGATGGAGCTCGGCATGGTCAACCGCGGCGAACATTCCGAGATCACGACCTTCCTCGGCAAGACGGTCGACTCCGAGATCTCGGGCAACATGATCGACCTCTGCCCGGTCGGCGCGTTGCTGTCGAAGCCGTTCCTCGCGACCGCGCGGACCTGGGAGATGTCGCGGCGGAAGTCGGTCAGCCCGCACGACGGGCTCGGCGCCAATCTCGTCCTGCAGGTCGCGAAGGGACGCGTTCTCCGCGTCGTACCGCTCGAGAACGAGGCGGTCAACGAATGCTGGCTGTCCGACAAGGACCGCTTCTCGTACGCGGCGCTGAACGTGGACGACCGTCTGACGAAGCCGATGCTGAAGGACCGTCGCGGCGGCGATGCCGCATGGCGCGAGGTCGACTGGCCCGAGGCGCTGGAGTTCGTCGCGTCCGAGTTGAAGCGCATCGCCGGGACCGGGGGCGGGGTCTCGCCGATCGGTGCGCTCGCGAGCCCGCATTCGACGCTCGAGGAACTCCATCTGCTCAAGAAGCTGATGAACGGCATCGGCTCGGACCACATCGACACGCGGCTTCGCCAGTCCGACTTCAGCGGTCCGGTCGCCGCCCCGTGGCTCGGCATGTCGATCGACGCGTTCTCGAACCTCGACCGGTTGCTGGTCGTCGGTTCGTTCCTCAGGAAGGACCAGCCGCTGCTCGCCCAGCGCATCCGCCAGTCGATCAAGCGCGGCGCGCTGTTGTCGATCGTCCACGCGACCGACGACGACCTGCTGATGCCGGTCGCGAACAAGGCGATCGTCGGGCCGTCGCAATGGGTCGACGTGCTCGGGTCGATCGCGGACGCGGCGCGCGACGCGGACTCGAGTTCCGCGTCCGACGCGGCGAAGGGGATCGCGGCGAGCTTCGCGTCCGGCACGTCGAAGGCGATCCTGCTCGGCAGCGCCGTGGTCGGGCATCCCGAGTTCGCCCGGATTCACGCCGCGGCCCAGGCGCTCGCGACCGCGACCGGCGCCACGCTCGGCTTCCTGACCGAGGCCGCGAACAGCGTCGGCGCACACGTCGTCGAGGCGTACCCGACGGCCGCCGGCTTGAACGCCGCGGCGATGCTGGCCGACGCGCGGAAGGCGTACCTGCTGCTGCACGTCGAGCCCGACCTCGACATCGCCGACCCGGTGGCGGCCACGAAGGCGCTCGACGGTGCCGAGCTGGTGGTCGCGCTGACCGCGTTCCGCAGTGCCGCCGACCGCCACGCGAACGTGCTGCTGCCGATCTCGCCGTTCGCCGAGACGTCCGGGACGTTCGTCAACACCGAGGGCCGGGCGCAGAGCTTCAACGGCGCCGTCAAGCCGCTCGGCGATGCGCGTCCGGCCTGGAAGGTGCTGCGCGTGCTCGGCAACCTGCTCGGCCTCGCGGGCTTCGACTACGAGTCGTCGGAAGCGGTCCGCACCGAGGTCACCGGCGGCGCGACGGACCTGTCGGCGCGTTGCACGCCGGTCGGCGCCGATGCGCCGCCCACCACGGCGAAGCCCGGCCCGCAGGGCGACGGACCGGAGCGCATCGCCGACGTGCCGATCTACTTCGCCGACATGCTGGCCAGGCGCTCGCCGCCGCTGCAGGCGACCCGCGATGCGGTGGGGCCGAAGGCGCGGATGAACGGTCGGGCGCTCGCGGCCGCGGGGCTGACCTCCGGTGACCGGGTCCGGGCGTCGATGGACGGCGGCTCCGCCCTGCTCGACGTGGAGATCGACGAGACGGTCGCCGACGGTTGCGTGCGCATCGCGGCGGCCCATCCGTCGACCGCGGGGTTGCCGTCGTCGTTCGGCGCGGTGTCGTTCGAGAAGATCGCCCGCGCAGAAGTGAGCGATGACGCGGCGACCGACGACGCGACGACGGTGGCCGCATGATCGACTGGATCACGGTCAACGGCAGCTCGACCTTCGGCATGGTCTGGCCGCTGGTCTGGAACATGATCAAGATCGTCTGCGTCGTCGGGCCGCTGATCCTCTGTGTAGCGTACCTCACGCTCTGGGAGCGGAAGGTGATCGGCTGGATGCATCTGCGGATGGGCCCGAACCGCGTCGGTCCGCTCGGCCTGCTGCAGCCGTTTGCCGACGTGCTGAAGCTGCTGCTGAAGGAGATCATCGTCCCGGCCAACGCGAGCCGCGGCCTCTTCCTGATCGCGCCGATGATGGCGATCATGCCGGCGGTCGCTGCCTGGGCCGTGATCCCGTTCGGCCCCGACGCCGCGGTCGGCAACGTCAACGCCGGCCTGCTGTTCATCATGGCGATCACGTCGGTCGAGGTGTACGGGATCATCATCGCCGGCTGGGCCTCCAACTCGAAGTACGCGTTCCTGGGCGCGATGCGCGCGTCGGCGCAGATGGTGTCGTACGAGATCGCGATGGGCTTCGCGCTGGTCGTCGTGCTGATGGTCTCGGGCAGCATGAACCTGTCCGACATCGTCGCCGGCCAGCAGCGCGGTCACTTCGCCGGGTTCGGGCTCAACTTCCTGTCGTGGAACTGGCTGCCGCTGCTGCCGATGCTGGTCGTCTACTTCGTGTCGGGCGTCGCCGAGACGAACCGCCATCCGTTCGACGTCGTCGAAGGCGAGTCGGAGATCGTCGCCGGCCACATGGTCGAGTACTCGGGGATGGGCTTCGCAATGTTCTTCCTCGCGGAGTACATGAACATGATCCTGATCTCGGCGCTGGCCGCGATCATGTTCTTCGGCGGCTGGAGTGCGCCGATCTCGTTCGGCCTGTTCGGCATGGACACGCCGGGCTGGATCGCCGGTTCGATGACGTTCTGGGGCTGGCTGTGGCTGTTCGGCAAGACGGTGGTCCTCGTGACGTTCTTCATCTGGTTCCGCGCCACGTTCCCGCGTTACCGCTACGACCAGATCATGCGGCTCGGCTGGAAGGTCTTCATCCCGCTCACGCTCGCGTGGCTGATGATCGTCGGCCTCTGGCTGCAGACCCCCTGGAACATCTGGAAGTGACGAGGAAGTGATGGAAGCGAACCCATGCTAGTCCAACCCACCACCCGCATCCAGGTCGAGCGCGAGCAAGGCCGAAGCACGGTCACCGCGATCAAGGACTTCTTCGGCAGTCTGCTGCTCGGCGAGTTGCTGAAGGGCATGGCGCTGACCGGCCGCTACATGTTCGCGCGAAAGATCACGATCCAGTTCCCCGAGGAGAAGACGCCGAAGTCGCCGCGTTTCCGCGGGCTGCACGCGCTCCGCCGCTATCCGAACGGGGAAGAGCGCTGCATCGCGTGCAAGCTCTGCGAGGCGGTCTGCCCGGCGCTCGCGATCACGATCGAGTCGCACCAGCGCGAGGACGGGACGCGGCGCACCACGCGTTACGACATCGACCTCGTCAAGTGCATCTTCTGCGGCTTCTGCGAGGAGAGCTGCCCGGTCGACTCGATCGTCGAGACCGACATCCTCGAGTACCACGGCGAGAAGCGCGGCGACCTGCACTTCACGAAGGAGATGCTGCTCGCGGTCGGCGACCGCTACGAGAAGCAGATCGCCGAGGCGCGGACGGCCGATGCGCCTTACCGCTGACGTGACGCACGGCGACGAACACCCTCGCATGGGACCACGCGCACTTCCGGCGGCCCGCCACTGACCGCATGGACATCAAGGCCATCCTGTTCTACCTCTTCGGGCTCGTCGCCGTGTATGCGGGCCTGCGCGTCGTCACCGCGAAGAACCCGGTGCACGCGGCGCT
This sequence comes from uncultured Burkholderiaceae bacterium, assembly GCA_964242935.1. GTDB lineage: Bacteria > Pseudomonadota > Gammaproteobacteria > Burkholderiales > Burkholderiaceae_D > CAHJXF01. Next base: position 8,445 of record CAXTDA010000037.1, read on the forward strand.
GCACCTGGTGCTCGCGTTCTTCACGTCGGCCGCGATCTGGATGCTGCTGAAGGCCGAGTTCCTCGCGATCGCGCTGGTGCTGGTCTACGTCGGCGCGGTGATGGTGTTGTTCATCTTCGTCGTGATGATGGTCGACATCAACTTCGACAAGCTGCGCGAGGGTTTCTGGACCAACCTGCCGCTCGCGGCCGGCGTCGGCATCGTGATCGTGCTCGAGATGGCGTTCGTGCTGCTGAAGACGTTCATCATCCCCGACAGCGCCGGCAACGCGCTGGTGATCCCGCCCGGCAGCAGCAACACGCGCGAGCTCGGGCGGCTGATCTTCACCGACTACGTGTACGCGTTCGAGGTCGCGGCGGTGATCCTGCTGGTCGCGATCGTGGCGGCGGTCGCGTTGACGCTCCGGACGCGGAAGGACACGAAAGGACAGGATCCGAATCGCCAGGTGCTGGTGCGGCGGGAGGATCGGGTCAGGATGGTGAAGATGGCGTCGGAGAAGCGGGAATGAACGTGTGCGCACTCCTCCCTGCTTCGTCGCCCCGGCGAAGGCCGGGGTCCAAGTTCGTGCCACGCGGACCAAAAACCCCCATTGGTACCGGGCATCCCCGGGCCGACCACA
>CAXTDA010000037.1:9073-16207 GCA_964242935.1 uncultured Burkholderiaceae bacterium
CGCCCCGCCCCCCCCTCGCCCCCCCCCACCCACCCCCCCCCCTCCGGCGGCCGCCCCCCCCCCCCCGGGACGACGAATGCGCGTGTGTCGCAGGCTTCTCATGCTGAGCCTCGCGCACTACCTCGTCTTCGGCGCGATCCTCTTCTCGATCAGCGTCATCGGCATCTTCCTCAACCGGCGCAACGTCATCGTCCTGCTGATGGCGATCGAGCTGATGCTGCTGGCCGTCAACACCAACTTCATCGCGTTCTCGAACTACCTCGGCGACTACGGCGGGCAGATCTTCGTGTTCTTCATCCTGACCGTGGCCGCGGCCGAGTCGGCGATCGGGCTCGCGATCCTCGTGCTGCTGTTCCGCAACCTCGACACGATCAACGTCGAGGACCTCGACAAGCTGCAGGGCTGACCACGCCATGACGCCAGCGCCATTCGATCATCTGAGCATCCCGATGCTGGCCGCCATCCCGCTCGCGCCGCTGGTCGGCGCGATCGTCGCGGGCTTCTGCGGGAAAACCATCGGCCGTGCCAATTCGCATCGCGTCACCATCCTCGGCGTCGCGATCGCGTTCGTGCTGTCCGCGGTGGCGTTCGTCGGCGTCCTGCACGGCGGCTATGTCGACGAGACGCTCTACACCTGGGCGCAGATCGGCGACATCCCGTTCGAGGTCGGTTTCCTGATCGATTCGCTGACCGCGACGATGATGCTGGTCGTGACGTTCGTGTCGCTGATGGTCCACATCTACACGATCGGCTACATGGCCGACGACCCCGGCTACCAGCGCTTCTTCGCGTACATCTCGCTGTTCACGTTCTCGATGCTGATGCTGGTGATGTCGAACAACATGCTGCAGCTCTTCTTCGGCTGGGAGGCGGTCGGCCTCGTGTCGTACCTGCTGATCGGCTTCTGGTACACGCGGCCGACCGCGATCTACGCGAACCTGAAGGCGTTCCTCGTCAACCGCGTCGGCGACTTCGGCTTCATCCTCGGCATCGGCCTGCTGCTCGCGTACACCGGCTCGATGCATTACGGCGAGGTGTTCGAGCAGGGCGAGGAGCTCGCGCGGCTGACGCTGCCGGGCACGAACTGGATGCTGCTGACGCCGGCGTGCATCTGCCTCTTCATCGGGGCGATGGGCAAGTCGGCGCAGTTCCCGCTGCACGTGTGGCTGCCGGACTCGATGGAAGGCCCGACGCCGATCTCGGCGCTGATCCACGCGGCGACGATGGTGACGGCCGGCATCTTCATGGTCGCGCGCTTCTCGCCGCTGTTCGAGCTGTCGGATACGGCGTTGAGCTTCGTCATCGTGATCGGCGCGATCACCGCGCTTTTCATGGGCTTCCTCGGCGTCATCCAGAACGACATCAAGCGGGTCGTCGCCTACTCGACGCTGTCGCAGCTCGGCTACATGACGGTCGCGCTCGGCGCGTCCGCGTATTCGGCCGCGATCTTCCACCTGATGACGCACGCGTTCTTCAAGGCGCTGCTGTTCCTCGCGGCCGGGTCGGTGATCATCGGCATGCATCACGATCAGGACATCCGCAACATGGGCGGCGTCAGGCGCTACATGCCGATCACGTGGATCACGTCGCTGATCGGGTCGCTGGCGCTGATCGGCACGCCGTTTTTTGCCGGGTTCTATTCGAAGGACTCGATCATCGAGGCGGTCGCGGAGTCTCACATCGCGGGGTCGGGCTTCGCGTACTTCGCGGTCGTCGTCAGCGTGTTCGTCACCGCGCTGTACTCGTTCCGGATGTTCTTCCTGGTGTTCCACGGCAAGGAACGCTTCGGCCTCGCGCAGGCGCACGATCACCACGCGGCGGCCGCGGCGGCGTCGACGTCGAAGACCGCCGCGCACGCGCACAACGATCCGCATGCAGCGTCGAGCCACGGCGCGGCCGTGAAGCTCACGACGCACGAGGCGAGCGCGCGCCACGACCCGCTCGCGCACGACGACACCGGCCACGGTCACGGCCACGACGACGCCGGCAGCGGCGGCCACGACGAGCATCACGGCCTCGGGCCCGGCGAGAAGCCGCACGAAACCGGCTGGGTGATCACGCTTCCGCTGATCCTGCTCGCGATCCCGTCGCTCGCGATCGGCTTCTTCACGATCGGCCCGATGCTATACGGCGACTGGTTCAAGGGCGCGATCTTCATCGGCGAGAACCATCACGCGATGGAGCATCTGGCCGAGGAATTCCACGGGGCGCTCGCGATGGCGTTGCACGGCTTCGTCAGCTTGCCGTTCTGGCTCGCGCTCGCCGGCGTCGTCACCGCCTGGTATCTCTATCTGATCAACCCTCCGTTGACCGATGCGATTCATGCGAAGACCGGCTGGCTTTACCGTCTGCTCGACAACAAGTACTACCTCGACCGCCTGAACGAGATCGTCTTCGCGGGCGGCGCACGGCGGCTCGGAATCGGGCTCTGGAAGCGCGGCGACCAGTCGGTGATCGATGGCTTCTTCGTCAACGGCAGCGCACGCTTCGTCGGCTGGTTCGCGTCGGTCGTGCGCACTGCGCAGTCGGGCTACATCTATCACTACGCGTTCGCGATGATCATCGGCGTGCTGGCGCTGATGTCGTATTTCGTGTTGCGGCAGCCGCCGCATTGAGCGGTTTCGGCGATCGCATGAACCATCTCGGCATCGTCGTCCCCGCGAAGGCGGGGACCCAGTGACGTTCGGCGTAAGCCGCTGGGTTCCCGCTTCCGCGGGAACGACGGATCGGAGGGCGGAAGCCCCGTCGTCATAACAACAAGATGCAATCCACGATCCCCTACCTCAGCCTCTCCATCTGGATCCCGATCGCCTCCGGCCTCGCGCTGCTCGCGATCGGGCGCGACGACCGGGCGCCGCTGATCCGCTGGCTCGCGCTCGTCGCGTCGATCGTCAGCTTCGCCGTGACGATCCCGCTCGTGACCGGCTTCGACCACGACACCGCCGCGATGCAGTTCGTCGAGCACGCGCCGTGGATCGAGCGCTTCGCGGTCAACTACGCGCTCGGCGTGGACGGCATCGCGGTGTGGTTCGTGCTGCTGACCGCGCTGATCACCATCATCGTCGTCGTCTCGGCCTGGGAAGTCATCGAGCGGAACGTGGCCGGCTACATGGCGTCGTTCCTCGTGCTGTCCGGCCTGATGATCGGCGTCTTCAGCGCCACCGACGGCCTGCTGTTCTACGTCTTCTTCGAGGCGACGCTGATCCCGATGTACCTGATCATCGGCATCTGGGGCGGGCCGAACCGCGTCTACGCGTCGATCAAGTTCTTCCTCTACACCTTCCTCGGGTCGCTGCTGACGCTGGTCGCGATCATCTACCTCTGGTACAAGGCCGGCGGCAGCTTCGACATCGCGACCTGGCACGCGCTGCCGCTGTCGATCGAGGCGCAGACGCTGATCTTCTTCGCGTTCTTCATGGCGTTCGCGGTCAAGGTGCCGATGTGGCCGGTGCACACCTGGTTGCCCGACGCCCACGTCGAGGCGCCGACCGGCGGTTCGGTCGTGCTGGCCGCGATCATGCTGAAGCTCGGCGCCTACGGCTTCGCGCGCTTCTCGCTGCCGATCGCGCCCGACGCGGCCCACCAGTTCGCGCCGTTCATCATCACGCTGTCGCTGGTCGCGGTGATCTACGTCGGCTTCGTCGCGATGGTCCAGACCGACATGAAGAAGCTGGTCGCGTACTCGTCGATCGCGCACATGGGCTTCGTCACGCTCGGCTTCTTCGTCTTCAGCGAACTCGGCATCGAGGGCGCCATCGCGCAGATGATCTCGCACGGTTTCGTGTCGGGCGCGATGTTCCTCTGCATCGGCGTGCTGTACGACCGCATGCATTCGCGCGTGATTGCCGACTACGGCGGCGTCGTCAACACGATGCCGAAGTTCGCCGCGTTCTTCCTGTTCTTCTCGATGGCGAATTGCGGGCTGCCTGCGACGTCGGGTTTCGTCGGCGAGTTCATGGTCATTCTCGCGGCAGTGCAGTTCAACTTCTGGATCGGCGTGCTGGCCGCGATCGCGCTGATCCTCGGCGCCGCGTATTCCCTGTGGATGTACAAGCGCGTCGCGTTCGGCAGCGTGGCGAACGGCCACGTCGCGGCATTGAAGGACATCGGCGCGCGCGAGTTCGCGATGCTCGCGGTGCTCGCCGTGGCGTCCCTCGCGATGGGGATCGTCCCGAAGCCCTTCACCGACGTGATGCATGCATCGGTCGTCAACCTGATGCTGCATACCGCGCAGTCGAAGCTCTGACATGAATCCCGATTCGACCCTGTACGCCGCGAACCCGATTCCGTTCCCGAGCGTCGACCTGATCCCGGCGTATCCGGAGATGTTCCTCCTGGTCGCCGGTTCGGCGATCCTGCTGATCGACATGTTCACCGGCGACCGCCGGCGCCTGACGACGTACTGGCTCAGCCTCGGCACGCTCGCCGTCTGTGCGGTGCTGAACGGCGTGTACTTCTTCGCCGGCACCACCGATTACACGTTCGGCAACATGTTCGTCGGCGATCCGATGGCGAACCTGCTGAAGGTCGCGACGGCGCTCGCGGTGATCGTCACGCTGGTCTATTCGCACGACTACATGGTCGACCGCGGCATCGTGTCCGGCGAGCGCGGCGGCGAGTTCTATCCACTGGTGCTGTTCGCGGTGCTCGGGCAGTTCGTGATGATCTCCGCGAACAACTTCCTCACGATCTACCTCGGACTCGAGCTGATGTCGCTCGCGTTCTACGCGCTGGTCGCGCTCCGCCGCGACCACAGCGCATCGACCGAGGCCGCGATGAAGTACTTCATCCTCGGCGCGCTGTCGTCGGGCTTCCTGCTCTACGGCATGTCGATGCTGTACGGCGCGACCGGCACGCTCGACCTGACGGTGCTCGCGAGGCAGCTCGACGCCGGCGTCGCGAACCGCACGATCCTGGTGTTCGGCCTCGTGTTCATCGTCGCCGGCCTCGGCTTCAAGCTCGGCGCGGTGCCGTTCCACATGTGGATCCCCGACGTCTACCAGGGCGCGCCGTCGGCGATCACGCTGGTGGTCGGCGGCGCGCCGAAGCTCGCGGCCTTCGCGATCGTGCTGCGGCTCCTCGTCGAGGGGATGATCTCGCTCGCGTTCGACTGGCAGCAGATGCTGATGATCCTCGCCGTGCTGTCGCTCGCGCTCGGCAACCTCGCGGCGATCGCGCAGAGCAGCGTCAAGCGCATGCTCGGCTACTCGACGATCTCGCACATGGGATTCCTGCTGCTCGGCATGCTGTCGGGGATCATCAACGGCAACGCGTACTCGGCGGCGAGCGCGTACAGCGGCGCGCTGTTCTACGCGGTGGTCTACGCGCTCACGACCTGCGCCGCGTTCGGCGTGCTGCTCGCGATGTCGCGGAACGGCTACGAGGCCGACCACATCGACGACTTCAAGGGACTCGGCCGACGCAACCCGTGGGCCGCGCTCGTGATGTTGGTGACGATGTTCTCGCTCGCCGGCGTCCCGCCGACGGTCGGCTTCTACGCGAAGTTCTCGGTGTTGTCGGCCGCGTTCGCGACCGGGCAGGCGTGGCTCGTCGTGTTCGCGGTGATGATGTCGCTGGTCGGGGCGTACTACTACCTGCGGATCGTCAAGCTGATGTACTTCGACGAGCCGGTCGAGTCGGCGGCGATCGCGGGCGCCCGCAGCGGCCGGATCGATGCGCGCGTCGTGCTGGTGGCGAACGGCGCCGCGATCGTGCTGCTCGGGCTGTTGCCGGACGGCCTGATGCAGGCCTGCGTCACCGCGATGTCGCGCACGCTCGCCGGTTGAACGGTCTGGCTGCCGCGATGAACGAGCATCCGCATCTCGAAGAGACCACGGTCGCGTCCGAGCGCGTGTTCGACGGTGTCTTCCTGCATGTCAACCGCGACACGGTGCGCATGCCGGACGGCCGCGAGAGCGCACGCGAATACATCATTCATCCGGGCGCGGTGATGATGATCCCGATGCTCGCCGACGGCCGCGTCGTGATGGAGCGTCAGTGGCGCCATCCGCTCGGACGCGCGTTCATCGAGTTCCCGGCCGGCAAGATCGACGTCGGCGAGCCGCCGCTCGCGACCTGCGTCCGGGAGTTGCGCGAGGAGACCGGCTACAGCGCGGGCCGCTTCACGTTCATCGCGACGATCAACAACGCGATCTCGTATTCGGACGAGCACATCGACCTCTATCTCGCCGAGGATCTCGTCGCCGGCGAGGCGAAGCTAGACGAGGGCGAATTCCTCGACATCCTCGAGGTCGAGCCGGCGCAGGCGCTGGAGTGGGTGCGCGACGGGACGATCACCGACGTCAAGACGATCATCGGCGCGTTCTGGCTGGAGAAGATCGTCGACGGTCGGTGGCGTCCCCAGGGCGACGACGGCTCTTCGTCCTAGCCGCATCGAAGGAAGACGTTCGCGTCCCGCCGGGACGACCGCCACTGGCTCTCGACGAAAACAGCGGACGACGGTGGATCAGACGCCGCCCCCATCGCCGCGCGATGCCGCACGGCGATTGACGAAGCGCCGCTGCGGTTCGTATGGGAACACGTCGAGCATGTCGCCCGCGAGGATGCGCTGCTTGTGCAGGGTCCAGTAGTCCGGGTCGAGGAGATCCGCGTGATGCGCGAGAAAGGCGCTGCGGACCTGCGCGTTGCCGAGCAGGAAGCGCCCGAACGTTTCGGGGAAGACGTCCCTGGGGCCGACGGCGAACCACGGCTCGGCCGAGGCCGGTGCGTCGTCGTCCCGGGGCGGCACGCGCCGGAATTCGCATTCGCTCAGGTATTCGATCTCGTCGTAGTCGTAGAACACGACCTTGCCCTGCCGCGTCAGCCCGAAGTTCTTCCACAGCATGTCGCCCGGAAAGATGTCGGCGGCGATCAGGTCCTTGATCGCGTTGCCGTACTCGATCGTCGCGCGCTCGATCGATTCGGCGTCGCCCGCGGCGGCGGCGTCCTTCAGGAACAGATTGAGCGGCGTCATCCGGCGTTCGATGTAGGCGTGATCGATGACGACTTCCTCCACGCCGTCGTTTTCGGCAATTTCCAGCAGGCTCGCGCAGAACCGATGCATCTCGTCGATCAGGTCGGGCTCGAAACGCGCCAGCGGCAACGCCACCTTGCTGTACTCGAGCGTGGAGGGGG
>CAXTDA010000038.1:0-16133 GCA_964242935.1 uncultured Burkholderiaceae bacterium
AGGCCGAGGCAGAGCCTGAGCGTCGTCGTCTTGCCGGCGCCGTTCGGCCCGAGCAACGCGAAGCATTCGCCGCGCTCGATCGTCAGATCGAGGTCGTCGACGACCCGCTGCGCCGCATACGACTTGCTGACGCGTTCGAGCGTCAGGATCGGCTCCGACCGCGTCGCCGGCGTCACGTCGAGGCCCGCTGCGGCTTCACGAAGCGACACGGAGCCCATCCGTGAAAAAGCCGGGAAAACCCGGCTTCGATCAGGCGGCGTCCGGGATGTCCGACGGCTCCGGTCGATCCATCAACTCGACCAGCGCCATCGGTGCGTTGTCGCCGACGCGAAAGCCGAACTTCAGGATGCGCAGGTAGCCGCCGTTCCGCGTCTTGTAGCGCGGGCCGAGCTCGTCGAACAGCTTGACGACCATCTCGCGGTCGCGCAGGCGATTGAACGCGAGGCGCTTGTTCGCGAGCGTCGGTTCCTTGCCGAGCGTGATGATCGGCTCGAACACGCGGCGCAGTTCCTTCGCCTTCGGTAGCGTGGTCTTGATGACCTCGTGCTTCAACAGCGCGTTGGTCATGTTGCGGAACATCGCGAGGCGGTGGCTGGAGGTGCGGTTGAGTTTCCGCAGTCCGTGACGGTGACGCATGGTGTACTTCCTTTCGTTGAGTTTTCTGACCGACTTCTTCGATCACGGTCGCCGTGGCGCCGTGCGGTTCGGTTGAGTACTTCAAATTCCTGCTTCGTCATCCCCGCGCAGGCGGGGATCCAGTGTCGTAAACGCCGCTGGGTTCCCGCCTTCGCGGGAACGACGTGAACGGCTTACGCCTTTTCCAGTCCCACCGGCGGCCAGTTCTCGATCTTCATCCCCAGCGTCAACCCGCGCGAAGCCAGGACTTCCTTGATCTCGTTCAGCGACTTCCGCCCGAGGTTCGGCGTCTTCAGCAGCTCGTTCTCGGTCCGCTGGATCAGGTCGCCGATGTAGTAGATGTTCTCGGCCTTCAGGCAGTTGGCCGAGCGCACCGTGAGCTCGAGGTCGTCGACCGGACGCAGCAGGATCGGGTCGACCTGCGACTGGCGCGGCGCGACTTCGCTCGACGACTCGGTGCCTTCGAGCGACGCGAACACCGACAGCTGGTCGATCAGGATACGGGCCGACTGGCGGATCGCCTCTTCCGGCGAGATGACGCCGTTCGTCTCGATCGACATCACCAGCTTGTCGAGGTCGGTGCGCTGCTCGACGCGCGCCGAGTCGACGGTGTAGCTGACGCGGCGGACCGGGCTGTACGACGCGTCGAGGACGATGCGGCCGATCGTCTTGCTGTGGTCGTCGGCGAACGCGCGCAAGTTCCCGGGCACGTAGCCGCGGCCCTTCTCGACCTTGATCTGCATGTCGAGCTTGCCGCCCGGCGACAGGTTCGCGATGACGTGGTCGGGATTGACGACCTCGACCTCGTGCGACAGCTCGAGGTCGGCGGCCGTGACCGGGCCCTCGCCTTCCTTGTTCAGCGTGACCACGACGTCGTCGCGGTTGTGCAGCTTGAAGACGACGCCCTTCAGGTTCAGCAGGATGTCGACCACGTCCTCCTGGACGCCGTCGAGCGTGGAGTATTCGTGGACGACGCCGGCGATCGAAACCTCGGTCGGCGCGAAGCCGTTCATCGACGACAGCAGGATGCGACGGAGCGCGTTGCCGAGCGTGTGGCCGTAGCCGCGCTCGAACGGCTCCATCGTGACCTTGGCCATGTTGGGACCCGCGCCTTCGACTTCGATCTGGCGGGGCTTGAGGAATGCGTTCGTTGCCATGTTTTTCCTTTGCAATGCCCTCGGCGCGTTAAGCCGATAAGGCTGCGGGTGATGCCACTGAAGGTGCGCTTCGCGTCGTGGCAGTCGCGAAGATGATGATTCCGTCGTTCCGGCGAAAAGCGCGAACCCAGCGTCGTCGATCGTGGCGACAAACCACGCCACTGGGTCCCCGCCTGCGCGGGGACGACGTGCCGCTTATCGCGAATAAAGCTCCACGATCAGCGATTCGTTGATGTCCGCCGCGATCTCGCTGCGTTCCGGCATCGACTTGAACGTCCCTTCCATCTTCGTCGAATCCACCGAGACCCAGCTCGGGAAGTTGCCTTGCTGCGCGAGCGACATCGCCTCGGTGATGCGGGTCTGCTTCTTCGCCTTGTCGCGCACCGTGACGACGTCGCCCGACTTGACCTGCATTGACGGGATGTTGGCCGTCACGCCGTTCAGCGCGATCGACTTGTGGCTGACGAGCTGGCGCGCCTCGGCGCGGGTCGAGCCGAAGCCCATCCGGTAGACCACGTTGTCGAGACGCGACTCGAGCAGGCCGAGCAGGTTCTCGCCGGTGTTGCCCTTCCGACGGTCGGCTTCCTCGAAATAGCGGCGGAACTGGCGCTCGAGGATGCCGTACATGCGCTTGACCTTCTGCTTCTCGCGGAGCTGCTTGCCGAAGTCCGACGTGCGCATGCCCGACGTGCGGCCGTGCTGGCCCGGCTTGCTGTCGAGCTTGCACTTCGAATCGAGCGAACGACGGGCGCTCTTCAGGAACAGGTCGGTGCCCTCGCGACGCGAGAGCTTGCACTTCGGACCGATGTAACGTGCCATGGGTATTTCCTTTTCCGTACGTCTCATGGAGACGGTCAGCTCGATCTTTGGACCCGGAGGGCGTCGAGCAAGGGGGTACCGCACTCTCTCTTCTTCGTCATCCCCGCGAAGCCTGCCCCGGCAATGGGTGGGCCGGGGGCGGGGATCCGGCGGCGTCCGCGAACGACGCCGGGTTCCCCCCCCTGCGCGGGAACGACGGGCTGCTACATCCGCCTTCTTTTCGGCGGCCGACAGCCGTTGTGCGGCACCGGCGTCACGTCGGTGATGCTGACGATCTTGATCCCCAGCGCGTTCAGCGCCCGCACCGACGACTCGCGTCCCGGGCCCGGGCCCTTGATCTGCACCTCGACGTTCTTGATGCCCTGTTCCTGCGCGGCACGGCCGGCCGTCTCGGACGCGACCTGCGCGGCGAACGGCGTCGACTTCCGCGAGCCCTTGAAGCCCGCGCCGCCCGACGACGCCCACGCCAGCACGTTGCCCTGCCGGTCGGTGATCGTGATGATCGTGTTGTTGAACGACGCGTGGATGTGCGCGATGCCGTCCGAGACGTTCTTGCGAACCTTCTTGCGGACGCGGTTCGCCGCGGCGTTGTTCGGTGCCTTTGCCATGAATGTTTCCTTCTCTTATTTCTTCAGCGAAGCGGCGGCCTTCTTCGGACCCTTGCGCGTACGCGCATTCGTGCGCGTGCGCTGCCCGCGAACCGGCAGGCCGCGACGATGGCGCAGCCCGCGATAGCAACCGAGGTCCATCAGGCGCTTGATGTTCATCGACACGTCGCGGCGGAGGTCGCCTTCGACCATGAACTTGCCGACCTGGTCGCGTAGACGCTCCATCTCCGCGTCGTCGAGGTCCTTGACCTTCTTCGTCGCGAGCACGTCGGCGACGGCGCAGATGTAGCGCGCGCGCGGACGGCCGATGCCGAAGATGGCCGTCAGGCCGACGTCGGTGTGCTGGTGGTTCGGGATGTTGATGCCGGCGATACGGGCCATGCTCGTTCCTTATGTCTGGCAGTCCGAAAGCGCGAGCGCGATCAGCCCTGGCGCTGCTTGTGACGCGCGTCCGACGAGCAGATGACCCGCACGACGCCCTTGCGCTTGATGATCTTGCAGTTGCGGCAGAGCCGCTTGACCGATGCGAGTACTTTCATGTGCTCCTCGACTTCCGTTGGTCTTGCATGCAGTTCGACTTCGCTACTTCGCGCGGAACGTGATCCGGGCCCGCGACAGGTCGTAAGGGGAGACCTCGACCGTGACCTTGTCGCCCGGCAGGATGCGGATGTAGTGCAGGCGCATCTTTCCCGAGATGTGTCCGAGCACCACGTGCCCGTTTTCCAGCTTCACGCGAAACGTCGCGTTGGGCAGATTCTCGAGAATCTCGCCCTGCATCTGGATGACATCGTCCTTCGCCATGTAGTCCTTGTTCGATTCCGGTCCGCTGCCGCGCTCAGCGCGCCGGCAAGCCACCCTTGAAATTGGCCTTCTTCAGCAGCGACTCGTACTGGTGGGTCATGATGTACGCCTGCACCTGGCTCATGAAGTCCATCGTGACCACGACGATGATGAGGAGCGACGTGCCACCGAAGTAGAACGGCACGTTCTTCCACAGCACCAGGAACTCGGGCAGCAGGCAGACCAGCGTGATGTACAGCGCACCGGCCAGCGTCAGGCGCATCAGGATCTTGTCGATGTAGCGCGCCGTCTGGTCGCCCGGCCGGATTCCCGGCACGAACGCGCCGCTCTTCTTCAGGTTGTCGGCCGTCTCCTTGCTGTTGAACACGAGCGCCGTGTAGAAGAAGCAGAAAAAGACGATCGCGGTCGCATACAGCAGCACATAGATCGGCTGGCCCGGCGACAGCGCGGCGGCGACGTCCTTCAGCCATCGCATGCTCTCGCCCGAGCTGAACCAGCTCGTGATCGTCGCCGGCAGCAGGATGATCGACGACGCGAAGATCGGCGGAATCACGCCCGACATGTTCAGCTTCAGCGGCAGGTGAGAGCTCTGGCCGCCGTAGATCTTGTTGCCGACCTGGCGCTTCGCGTAGTTGACGAGGATCTTCCGCTGCCCGCGCTCGACGAACACCACGAACGCCGTCACCGCGATCGCCACCAGGCAGATGATGATCACCGTCGGGATGCTCATCGCCCCGGTGTTGACGAGCCCGAACAGGTTCGCGAGCGCCTGCGGCAACCCCGCCGCGATTCCCGCGAAGATGATGATCGAGATGCCGTTGCCGAGCCCGCGCTCGGTGATCTGCTCGCCCAGCCACATCAGGAACATCGTGCCGGTCATCAGGCAGATCACCGTCGTGATGCGGAACATGAATCCCGGGTCGAGGACCAGGCCCGGCTGCGATTCCAGCGCGACCGAGATGCCGAGCGCCTGGAACGTCCCGAGCAGCAGCGTGCCGTAACGCGTGTACTGCGTGATCTTCCGGCGACCCGCCTCGCCTTCCTTCTTGATCGCTTCCAGCTGCGGCGACACCACCGTGAGCAGCTGCATGATGATCGACGCCGAGATGTACGGCATGATCCCGAGCGCGAAGATCGTGAAGCGCGAAAGGGCCCCACCCGAGAACATGTTGAACATGCCGAGGATGCCGCCCTGCTGGCTCTGGAACAGCTTCGTCAGCTCGTTCGGATCGATCCCGGGCACCGGGATGTGCGCCCCGACCCGATAGACGATCAGCGCCCCGAGCAGGAAGATCAGGCGACGCTTCAGGTCGCCGTACTTGCCGCTCTTGCCGGGAATGCCGCGATTGGTTGCGGGGCTGGTAGCCACTCGTCGTTCCTGAATAGATCTAACTTAGATGACTCACGCCGCCGCGGCCGCGGCGCGCGCTTCTTTCGACGGCAGCTTCCTTACGGTCGGCGCGACGACGAGATCGGCGACGCTGCCGCCGGCCGCCTCGATCGCCGCCTTCGCGCCCTTGGTCGCCGCGACGCCGTCGAGCGCGACCTTCCGCGTGATCGATCCCGACAGGATGACCTTGGCCGAGCGATGAAGGTCCGACATGAGGCCGGCCTGCTTCAACGCAAGCAGGTCGATCTGCTCCACGGGAAGCTTCTCGAGGTCCGACAGCCGCACTTCGGCCACGAAGCGTGCCGTCAGCGACTTGAAGCCGCGCTTCGGCAGGCGCCGCTGCAGCGGCATCTGGCCGCCTTCGAAGCCGACCTTGTGGAAGCCGCCCGAGCGCGACTTCTGTCCCTTGTGGCCGCGACCCGCGGTCTTGCCGAGGCCCGAACCGATGCCGCGGCCGACGCGGCGGCGCGGACGCTTGGCGCCTTCGGCGGGCTTGATGGTGTTCAGTTTCATCGGATGCTTTCGTTGACGTCGTGGTGGGCGAGCGAGCTCAGACCACCTTCACGAGGTACGAGACCTTGTCGATCATGCCGCGGACCGACGGCGTGTCTTCCAGCGTGCTGACGCTGTTCATGCGGCGCAGACCCAGCCCGCGCACCGTGGCCCGATGCGACTCGCGCGTTCCGTTGACGCTCTTGAACAGCGTCACCGTGACGGTCTTGCGTTCTGCCTTCTGTTCGTCCATGTTCGTCTTCCCGTTTCAGCGGCTCAGGCCGTGAGTTCTTCGACCGACTTGCCGCGCTTGGCCGCGATCTCGGCCGGCGTCGTCATCGTCTGCAGGCCGTTCAGCGTCGCGCGGACCAGGTTGTACGGGTTCGTCGAGCCGAGGCTCTTCGCGACCACGTTGGTCACGCCGATCGCCTCGAAGATCGCGCGCATCGGACCGCCGGCGATCACGCCGGTACCGTCCTTGGCCGGCGTCATCAGGACCACCGACGCGCCATGCTTCCCGGTCACCGTGTGCTGCAGCGTGTTGCCCTTCAGCGAGACCTTGAACATCTTGCGACGCGCCTCTTCCATCGCCTTCTGCACGGCCACCGGCACTTCGCGCGCCTTGCCCTTGCCCATCCCGATGCGGCCGTCGCCGTCGCCCACCACCGCCAGCGCCGCGAAGCCGAGGATGCGGCCGCCCTTGACGACCTTCGTCACCCGGTTGACCGCGATCATCTTCTCGCGCATGCCGTCGTCGCGTTCCTCGCCGATCGGGGTCTTCGCCTGAATCCGTGCCATAGCTTTTTTCGCCGACCTCGGTCGGCGCCGTTCATGTCATCCCGGCGAAGGCCGGGACCCAATTTGTCTTTGAAGCACTTCGATCCCGGCCTTCGCCGGGATTCTGAAGAGGTCGCGAACGCGACCTCTTCAGAACTTCAGTCCCGCTTCGCGCGCCGCGTCCGCCAGCGCCTTCACCCGCCCGTGGTAACGGAACCCGCCGCGATCGAACGCGACCGTCTCGATCCCCGCTTCCTTCGCCTTCTCGGCAACGCGCTTCCCGACCGCCGCGGCCGCGCCGACGTTGCCGCCCTTGCCCGTCTTGTCGCTCAGCGCCTGACGCACGTCGGCCTCGACCGTCGACGCGCTGACCAGGACCTGCGTGCCGTCGCCGGAGATGATCGTCGCGTAGATGTGCTGGTTCGTCCGATGCACCGCGAGGCGCGTCATGCCGAGCTCGGCGATCTTGAGACGCGTCTGGCGCGAGCGGCGCAGTCGCGAGGCCTTCTTGTCCATCACCATGATGTTCGTATCCGGTTCGTATCGATTCGGTCGGGGGCGGCGGACTCGACGTCCGCCACGCGTGCCGTGGTTACTTACTTCTTCTTCGTTTCCTTGATCACGACCTTCTCGCCGAGGTAGCGCACGCCCTTGCCCTTGTACGGCTCGGGGCTGCGATACGCGCGGACTTCGGCCGCCACCTGGCCGACGCGCTGACGGTCGGCGCCCTTGATGACGATCTCGGTCTGCGTCGGCGTCGTGCACGTGACGCCGGCCGGCATCTGGTGAACGACCGGGTGCGAGAAGCCGAGCGACAGGTTCAGCTTGTCGCCGGCCGCCTGCGCGCGGTAGCCGACGCCGACCAGCGCCAGGCGCTTCTCGAAGCCGGTCGTGACCCCGGCGACCATGTTCGCGACCAGCGCGCGCATCGTCCCCGACATCGCGTTCGCCTCGCGGCTCTCGCCCTGCGCCTCGAACGTCAACTGGCCGTCGTTCTGCACGACCTTGACCAGCGGATGGAGGCGCTGGCTCAACGTGCCGAGCGGGCCCTTGACGCCGATGGCTTCGGCCGAGACGTTGATCTCCGCGCCCTTCGGCACGGGGATCGGATTCTTTCCAACGCGTGACATCGCGCGATCTCCCTGTTCTCTTGCGGCTTCTAGGCCACGTAGCAGATGACTTCGCCGCCGACGCCGGTCGACCGCGCCTTGCGGTCGGTCATCAGCCCCTGCGACGTCGACACGATGGCGATGCCGAGGCCGTTCATCACGACCGGAATCGCATCGCTCGCCTTGTAGATGCGCAGGCCGGGACGCGACACGCGGTCGAGACGTTCGATGACCGGCCGGCCGGCGTAGTACTTGAGTCCAACCGTGAGCTCGGCCTTGCCGCCGGCTTCGCTGACCGAATAGCCCTCGATGTAGCCCTCGTCCTTCAGGACGTCGGCGATCGCCACCTTCACTTTGGAAGACGGCATCACGACCTCGGTCTTTTCGACGCGCTGCGCGTTGCGGATACGCGTCAGCATGTCGGCGATGGGGTCACTCATGCTCATATCGAATCTCTCCTGGTGCCTGTCGGCAGCCGCCGCGCGCGAAAGCGCGGCTTACAGTTTGTTGATGCGCGGGACGAGCGGCCGCGTCGTCCGTCTTACCAGCTGGCCTTCGTCAGGCCCGGAATCTCGCCGCGCATCGCGGTCTCGCGGACCTTCGTGCGGGCGAGGCCGAACTTGCGATACGTGCCGCGCGGACGTCCCGTGATCGCGCAGCGATTGCGCTGGCGCGTGGGATTCGCGTTCCGCGGCAGCTGCTGCAGCTTCAGTCGCGCCTCGTAGCGGTCCTCGTCCGACCGGCTCTCGTCCGCGATCGCGGCCTTCAGCTCGGCGCGCTTGCCGGCGAACTTCTTCACCAGCGTCGCGCGCTTCTTCTCACGATTGATCAGCGACAGTTTGGCCAAGTCGATCTCTCTCTTGTCTTCAGTTCTTGAACGGGAATTTGAATGCCTGCAGCAACGCCTTCGCTTCGGCATCGTTCGTGGCCGTCGTGGTGATGCTGATGTTCATCCCGCGGATCGCGTCGATCTTGTCGTACTCGATCTCCGGGAAAATGATCTGTTCCTTGACGCCGATGTTGTAGTTGCCGCGGCCGTCGAACGCGCGCCCCGAGATGCCGCGGAAGTCGCGAACGCGCGGCAGCGCGACGGTGACGAAGCGGTCGAGGAACTCGAACATCCGCGCGCCGCGCAGCGTGACCATGCAACCGATCGGGTAGCCCTCGCGGATCTTGAATCCGGCGATCGGCTTCTTGGCCTTCGTGATGACCGGCTTCTGGCCGGCGATCTTCGTCATGTCGCCGACCGCGTGCTCGATGACCTTCTTGTCCGCGATCGCTTCGCCGACGCCCATGTTAAGCGTGATCTTCGTGATCCGCGGGACCTGCATGACCGACTTGTAGCCGAACTTCTCGGTCAGGTCGGGAACCACCTTCTCGCGGTAATGCTGCTGGAGACGCGCCATGACTCTTCCTTCGATTAAGCAGAAACCGCGTCGCCGCTCGAGCGGAACACGCGAATCTTCTTGCCATCCTTGACCACGATGCCGACGCGATCGGCCTTGCCCGACTTGCCGTTGTAGAGCGCGACGTTCGAGATGTCGATCGGCATCGTCTTGTCGACGACGCCGCCGGTCAGGCCCTTGCCCGGGTTCGGCTTCTGGTGCTTCTTGACGACGTTGACGCCATCCACCAGCAGGTGCGTTGCGTCGACGCGCTGCAGCACCGTGCCGCGCTTGCCCTTGTCCTTGCCGGTGATGACGATGACCTCGTCACCCTTGATGATCTTGTCCATGATGTGCCTGAAGATATTGACGACGGGCTCAGAGCACTTCCGGCGCGAGCGACACGATCTTCATGAACTTCTCGGTGCGCAGCTCGCGCGTGACCGGTCCGAAGATGCGCGTGCCGATCGGCTCGAGCTTGTTGTTGAGCAGCACGGCGGCGTTGCCGTCGAACTTGACGAGCGAGCCGTCCGGACGCCGCACGCCCTTGGCGGTGCGAACCACGACCGCGTTGAAGATCTCGCCCTTCTTGACGCGCCCGCGCGGCGCCGCGTCCTTGACCGTGACCTTGATGATGTCGCCGATCGTCGCGTAACGACGCTTCGAGCCGCCGAGAACCTTGATGCACAGGACTTCGCGCGCACCGGTGTTGTCGGCCACTTCGAGCCGGGATTCCGTCTGAATCATGTTTTTCTCTAGCCCAACTTGATCCGCGACACCGAAGTGTCGGTGCGGTCAGTCTTGGTCCCGTTCGGGGTTGGATTGCGCGTGCTGCGGGCCGGGTGATCCGACCGTCGCGGGAAACCGGCGATGAGCCACGGATTCGAGCGAGCCCGCGACTATAGCGGAGTTCGAGGTGCGCCGCAAGCGCGACGAAGTTAGACTATCCAGTCCCGTACAACGCTTCCGGCCGGCTCATGCAGGTGATGCTTCGTCGCGGTGGAGGGCGCTCATGACGCTCCTCGACCGGCTCGGTCTGTCGATCCCGCTGGTCCAGGCGCCGATGGCCGGCGTATCGACCCCCGCGCTCGCAGCCGCCGTCTCGAACGCGGGTGCCCTGGGCTCGATCGCCGCGGGTGCGACCGATGCGGCCGGCGCGCGGATCATGATCGACGCGCTCCGCGCCCGCACCGACCGGGCGTTCAACGTCAACCTGTTCGTCCACGGAACGGCCCGGGCGGACGACCAGCGGGAAGCGGCTTGGCTCGAGTGGCTCGCACCGCTGTTCGCCGGGTTCGGGAGTCCCGCACCGGCCACGCTGCGGACGATCTACAAGAGCTTCGCCGACGATCCCGACATGCTGGCGATGCTGGTCGAAACCAGCCCGCCCGTCGTCAGCTTCCACTTCGGTTTACCCGCCGTCGACGCGCTGTCCGCGCTGCATGCGCGCGGCATTCTGCTGATGGCGACCGCGACCAGTGTCGACGAGGCACGCGCGATCGAGGCGGCCGGCATCGACGCGATCGTCGCCCAGGGGATCGAAGCGGGCGGGCACCGCGGCCTGTTCGATCCCGCGCTGTCGGACGACGCGCTCGGCACGATCGCCCTCACGCGCCTGCTCGTGAAGGAGACGCGTCTTCCGGTCATCGCGGCGGGCGGGATCATGGACGGCGCGGGAATCGCGGCGGCACTCGATCTCGGCGCAGCCGCGGCCCAACTCGGCACCGCGTTCATCGCATGCCCCGAGTCGGCGGCGGACGACGCCTACCGCGCCGCGCTGACCGGTCCGGCAGCGTGGCACACGACCCTGACCACGCTCATTTCGGGACGGCCCGCTCGAGCGCTCGCGAACCGCTTCACCGCGCTCGCCGCCCAGGTCGGCGATCGACGACCACCCGATTACCCCATCGCCTACGACGCCGGCAAGGCCCTGCATGCCGCCGCCAAGGCGCGTGGTGAGCATGGCTTCGGCGCGCAATGGGCGGGGCAGGGCGCGCCGCTTGCCCGGGTGATGCCGGCCGCGGACCTGGTCGAAACGCTGCGGCGCGAGCTTCGCTGCGGTCGAGCCGACGAGCGGGGCGCGCCTCCCATTCCAACCGAAAGGAACGTCGCATGAGCCTCGCCACCGCCCTGGGTCTGAAGAAGAAGGTCCGCTATGCGATCGTCGCGCTCGGCGACATCGCGCAGGAAGCGATGCTTCCCGGCGTCGCCCACACCGGCAACTCGGAAGTGACCGCGTTCGTCACCGGCGACCCGGTCAAGGCGCGCGAGGTCGGCGCGCAGTACGGCGTCGAGACGACCTGCGGCTACGACGGCTTCGATGCGTTGCTCGCCTCCGGCAAGATCGACGCGATCTACCTGGCCACCCCGAACTGGCGGCACGCGGAATTCGTCGTCCCGGCGTTGAAGGCCGGCATCCACGTGCTCTGCGAGAAGCCGCTCGAGATCTCCATGGCGGCGGCTCAGCCGATCGTCGACGCCGCACGGGCCTCGGCGGCGAAGCTGATGGTCGCGTACCGGCTCCATTTCGAGCCGGCGACGCTCGATGCGATCGAGCGCATCCGCGCCGGCGAGCTCGGCGACCCGATCCTGTTCACGTCGTGCTTCGCGCAGAGGGTCGACCCGGACAACCATCGGGTGAAGAACGGCGTGCTCGCGGGACCGCTGCTCGACATGGGGCCGTACCCGATCAACGCGATGCGCTACCTGTTCGGCGACGAGCCGACCGAGGTCGTCGCGGCGGTCGGGACAAGGCATCCGGAGTCGGGTTTCGGCGATCTCGACGACACCGTGGCCGCGACGCTGCGCTTTCCCGGCGGCCGCATCGGGCAGTTCGTCGTCTCGTACTACGCGAACTCGATCGGCAGCCTCGTCATCGCCGGCACGAAGGGCAGCATCCGGCTCGACCCCGCGTACACGTTCGGCGAGGGCCTCGAACAATGGCGGACCATCGGCGACAAGAAGAGCCACGAGACGTTCAAGGCGACCGACCAGTTCGGCGGCGAGCTGCGCTACTTCTCGGACTGCATCCTCGACGACGTCGAACCCGAACCGGACGTCGACGAAGGGCTCGCCGACCTGCGCGTGACGGACGGCATACTGCGGGCGCTCGCGAGCGGACGGACCGAAACCCTGCCGCCGTTCGAACGCACGAAGCGGATCGATCCGTCGAAGCAGAAGCAGACATTGTCGATGGTGTCGCCGCCGGAGCTGGTCCGCGTGAAGAGGCCGGTGGCCGATTGAACAGTGGGTCTGCCGAACTAGTACGCGACACGCAGTCCAAGCGGCGCCGACAGTGCCTAACTAAAGCCTTTCAATGGCCGTTTGAGCAAATAACCTAATCCGTCTTAGATTGAGTCGCCAGCCAGCGCCCCGGACGTTAAGAACTGTGCGAAGTATTCTTCGAGCTTCTGATCCCGCCGTTCAATTTGATATCTTTCCCCAGGAGCACTACTAATCAAAGTCTCAAACGAATAGAGTTCTCTATTCTGCCGGTCGATGCCTTTCTTTGCCTCTGCCTTTAAGCGCGCCCAAAGCATCTCAGAAAATCTAACGAATTTGCCGCGCGATGACACGCTCACTAAGAGATCTTGACTATGCCTCTCGAAGAAGAGAAAGATAGATAGCGCAAACGAGCGATTCCTGAGCTGTGCGGCTTTTGGGCCAAAGGCTTCACCCAGCTGGTCCAACGTTTGCAATATCTTCTTCGTTTGAGAACTGAAGAACACCAAGTCAGCGCCACGTGGTTCCTGATAAGACTTAAAAAAGAAGTGCAAATCATCATAACGAGTTCGCGCAAATTCTCCGATGTTTGCCAGCGCGAACGAATTTATGCATATCTGCGCACACAGAGTCTCTTTGGCAAATCGCCTACTCGGAATATTTACTGCCTGAATGAACGGATGACCAACCATTCGTTTAAAGACGAAGTCGCGCATCTTTCCGGTGGCCGCATTTAGTTTCTCACCCGTAATTAATAGCAACCCAAGCTGCAACCTGATGAAGAGCTCCCGTAGATAGTGTTCGTTAGCGTCATCGAAGACCGTCACTTGAAACGCATAATTTCTGATCAACCTGCGTTGTTCATCATTAAGCTGTGAATATCTCTTGCCGTCTCCGTCCCCCTTATACGCAAACGCGTCTTCGAGATAGTGCCAGATCGCCCAAAGACGCTGCTGACCGTCCACCACTTCATAAGTGTCGTCAACCTTATTAAAGTAGAGCTTAGGAATGTCCAAATCCAACAGAACAGAATCAATTAATAGGTTTTTCTTTTCCGTTGGCCAAAGATTCGGCTGTCGCTGATACTCCGGGAAAGACAAACTTGGCCGTAGCTTTTCAAGCCTGTCAATTGTCCAGTCTTCAACCAACCTCGGCACTCTGCTCACCGGCGACCTCCAATATTGTGGTAGTCATGTCCTCGCGACTCAGATGCCCTCGGCGAAGGTGATACATGACCTTCTCCTTAAGCCAGTACCCGAACGGGTTCTTCATCTCATCCGTTAGCAGAGCATCATCCTTGTAATCCTCGAACTGTCCCTCGGACAAGTACCCGATTGGCGTAAGATTCCTTAAAAACGAGCATTCCTTCTGAATCCAAACGCCCGTCTTTTGAGAGTTGATCAACTCAATCCTAAACGAACTTCCGCCAGTATGGATTAGGTGACGTTGCGCCGCGAAGATCAACGTCAATACGTTCCAGTCGTTCTGCGTAAGCGAGCAGCCTACAACGCGAAGAACGTCGCACTGGTTTGATAAAAGTTCATAGGCCACTCCGGACAACTTGTTAAACGGGTAAAGCTTCGATTCCTTTGCAGTCGTTGGCGGAATCCAGACTAGATCACTGCTATATGTCGTTTCTCTTCTCAAACGATGTATATGAGTTGGAACGCCAAACGACCAAGTGAAAGATCCGTGCACCTGAAGAATCGGAGGGGCACCGAGCGCGAGACGAAAGTCCGACGATTCAAACGGGAAGCATACATTTATACCGCCATATACCTTTTGCGAGGCAACTTGCAAGAGTCCATCATGATTCGTTGTGATCATGCCGCGCAGGTCTTCGATCTCAGCTAGGAAGGACGGGACGCGATGCAGTTCCATTAGGGCGCTTGCTAGACGTGGGAACCTCAGAAGCGCCGCGTCTGCAAGCCGGTTGCGAATCTCAAAAAAGTAGTACTCCCGAATCAGCTCGGCAAGGGCTTGCTGTTCCGCCACGCCCGTGCTCGCGAGGAGACTAATCAGCTTTTCTATGTCAACTGTAATTCCGTGTTCCGCTCGGTAGTTTTCGGACTTCTTGCGTCCCAAGCGGGCTAGTATCCGCGTCGCAACGCCCGTAACCCCCGTCTCCTCGACGTCGCGCATTAAGAGACTAACTGCGCTACCAGAGTACATTAGCTCCCCCTGGGTGGCCCCGGCACCCCAAAGATAGACTATCTTCTTCGCCTCGGTATTCTCGTGTCTAGGCATTCGATCGCGCGGCCGTCTCTTTCATGAAGACTAAGACCGCCTCCTTTGCCGAAAAATCGGATCTATACCTCCTAGCATTTGGATTGGACGCGGCAAGCGTCGGGCGGACGTTATACGAGGAAAGGCTCTCTAGCACCCACTTCAACTTTGCCCCAAGCTCGGAAAAGATGGCTGGTAAGTCGATATGAAGCTCTTTGTAGTATGAATCCTGCACCACTAAGACAGCCCGCCCGCCAGGCTTTAGAACCCTATCGATTTCAATGAGAGAGGTGAACACGCCCTTAAAATACTGGCAGAAATATTTGTGGTAATAGGTCCTCGAAGCTTTCGAGGGGTGACACTCAACAGCATCTAAGAATGCGGAGCATGTAATACCCCAGTCGGCGATCCGATCGCCGCTGTTTGTCATTGCGGTAGTCCCTATCATCGACCTTGAGAGCACTCGTCGTTGTGCACCGCTTCCTTCGCCTAACAGTGCCAATTCTGGGAGAGTCGCCCTTACATAGTCTAATCGTGTGCAATAGGGCGGGGAGGTAAGGACTATGTCAATAGACTTTGGGCGAAGAGGCAAGCAGGTCGAGGAGGCTTGCTCAATGAGACAGTCCGCCGGTTGTATATCGGCGCCCTCGTCCTCAGCGAATAGGGTGAAAGCGATTCGCTCAAGTTCTTCAGCAAACCGCAGAAATAATTTGTCCGGGGCCCAATCAGCCTTTTCTACTAGGGTGTCGGCTAACCAAGTTGGATTCGATCTCCGAGCGGAGGAAATAATGACTCTTAAGGTGCGAAAGAGCGCCACATATAGAATTGCTCTTACAGCCCCATCGTCCTTAACTGCTTGAGCATTCAAACAATGCAAATCCAAGTCTTTAATAGCGAGCTCAAAGGCGCTGATCGCGGCGGCGCAACTCGGCTCAAGCCATCCCCCGAGCGGGTTGGCAGAATCCATCGGGGGAATGGAGTTCTTTATCACCATCCGGTTGAGTGACATCCCAACGGCAGTCCCGGCAACAAGGATAGCCGTCGCGCTGCTTGAGGATATTGTTCTTGCCGTCGCGACAATTAGCACTACTGGATTTATATCGAATCCGAAAAACGGAAGCCCGCGAGCGGCGGCGGCCTCCGCCGTAGTTCCACAGCCTACCCACGGGTCAAGTATCGTCGGGTTGTTTGGCGAAGCTAGGGAGTCAAGGATGTCGTCTACAAACGCCCTTGAGAACCCAGCGTAATAGGGAAACCAATTGCTTCTCCCTAACCCGCCTCCGTACGCACGTTTCGGGCTTGACGTCTTGCGAGCCAAGACCGAAGGCCGTTCGGCACAACTGTCCAGATTCAGAGTTTCTGCCAGTTGCATTGTCAAAGCGAGAAAGATCTATATCGATCAGACAAAAAAAAGGCCCGCCGGGCCTAGGCGAGCCTCCGCGAGATGCCTAAGTCTAGATCACCCGCGCCGCCTCGACCAGCCGCGTCACCGTCCACGCCTTCGTCCGCGA
>CAXTDA010000039.1:0-16043 GCA_964242935.1 uncultured Burkholderiaceae bacterium
CGACCAGCATCTGGTTCAGCGTCTGCTCGCGCTCGTCGTTGCCGCCGCCGAGGCCCGCGCCGCGCTGGCGGCCGACCGCGTCGATCTCGTCGATGAAGATGATGCAAGGCGCGTGCTTCTTCGCCGTCTCGAACATGTCGCGGACGCGCGCGGCGCCGACGCCGACGAACATCTCGACGAAGTCCGAGCCCGAGATGGAGAAGAACGGCACCTTCGCCTCGCCGGCGATCGCGCGGGCGAGCAGCGTCTTGCCGGTGCCGGGCGAGCCGACCATCAGCACGCCGCGCGGGATGCGGCCGCCGAGCTTCTGGAACTTCGACGGGTCGCGCAGGAAGTCGACGAGCTCCGACACGTCCTCCTTCGCTTCGTCGCAACCGGCGACGTCCGCGAACGTGACCTGGTTGCTGTTCTCGTCGAGCATCTTCGCGCGCGACTTGCCGAACGAGAACGCACCGCCGCGCCCGCCGCCCTGCATCTGCCGCATGAAGAAGACCCACACGCCGATCAGCAGCAACATCGGGAACCACGAGATGAAGACCTGCATCAGGAAGGACTGCTCCTCTTCCTGCTTGCCCGACACCTGCACGCCGAACTTCATCAGGTCGCCGACCATCCAGAGGTCGCCGGGCGACGCGATCGTGTAGGTCTTGCCGTCGGTCGGCGTGACGTTCAGGTTGCGGCCCTGGACCTCGACCTTCTTGATGCGACCGTTCCGCGCCTCGTCCATGAACTGGGAGTAGCTGACCGGCTCGGCGATCTGACGGCGCGTCTCGAATTGCTTGAAGACGACGAAGAGGACGAGCGCGATCACCATCCAGATCGCAGCCTTCGATAGCATGTTGTTCAAAAGTCACTCCTGCTCGTGGGCGACGCGGCCGCTGCCGCATCGCGCCCGATCGACCTGCGATTGTAGTCGGTCGACCGGGTTTCCAGCACGATCCACCCGTTCGGGCGGCATCGCTTACCTCATTTCACGACAACCTGCAATTTAAACTGAAACCGGCTTCAAAAGACGTTTCAGGCCGCGCGCGAGCAGGAAGGTTTCCGACGAACGGTCGCGAGACGCCTTCGGCTTTCGCGGTGCGACGGTCACGAAGTCCCGCTTCAACGATTCGACGATCTGGCTGTAGCCGCTGCCGTGGAAGGCCTTGACGAGCAGCGCACCTCTCGGCTTCAGGTACCTGACCGCGAAATCGGTCGCCAGTTCGATCACATCTTGCATTCGCGCCGCATCCGCCAGGCCTATGCCCGAAAGGTTGGGGGCCATGTCGGAAAGGACAAGGTCGACGCAGCGGCCGTCGGGAGCCGCCGCGGCGAGATCGGCGAGACGCGTTTCGAGCTCGGCGAGCACCGCGTCGTCACGGAAGTCGCCGACCAGGAAGTCGACGTCGGCGATCGGATCCATCGGCAGCAGGTCGAGCGCGATGATCCGCCCGCGGATGCCTTCGCCCTCGCCGGCACCTCTCTTCAACTTCTCGCGGACGTATTGCGACCACGACCCGGGCGTCGCGCCGAGGTCCACCACCACGTCGCCCGGCCCGATCAGCCGGTCGGCCTCGTCGATCTCCTTCAGTTTGAACGCGGCGCGCGCCCGATAGCCGTGCTTCTGCGCGAGCTTCACGTACGGATCGTTGATGTGGTCGTGCAGCCACGAATGATTGAACTTGTTCTTCGCCGCCTTCTTGACCATAGCTTGTTAAGCTCCACCCACCCGACCACCGAACCGACCATCATGCCGCAGTCGATCACGCCGTCCGAACGCAAGACCCTGAAGGCGCGCGCGCACGCGCTCGATCCGGTGGTCCTGGTCGGCGATGCCGGGTTGACGCCCGGCGTCCTGGCCGAGATCGAACGCAGCCTCGCGGCCCACGAGCTGATCAAGGTCCGCGTCGCCGGCGACGATCGCGAGGCCCGGCTCGCGATGCGCGACCGCGTCGTGGCCGAACTCGGCGCGGCGGCGGTGCAGACCATCGGCAAGCTGCTGGTGTTCTATCGGCACAAGCCGATCGCCGACGACGAACCGCTGTTCCGGTCGCCGACGATCGCCCGGAAGAGCGCCGCGCGCACCGCGGCGAAGGCGCGCAATCCCGACAGCCGGGTCTCGACGCGGAAGACGAAGACCGACGCCAGCCCCCCGCGCACGGCGCGGGTCCGGAAGTCGGGCCAGCAGTCGACGAAGAAGGGCTTCCAGAACCGCTGAACGCGGCTCGCTACTCGACGACATCGAGGAGGCGCCACGCGAGAATCAGCGCGAGCGCCGCCATGAACACATGGAGCGCGCCGCCGGCCGCGTGCAGGCTCGCGAACGAGCCCGGCCAGCCGACGCCGTGGTTCATGATCGCCGGCGCGATCCAGAACAGCTGCAGCAGCGCGGTGATCAGCAGCGAGAACGCGCACCAGCCGTCGAGCAGCCGGCGCCGCGACAGCGTCGACAGCACCACCAGGACGGCGGCGACGGCCGCCACCGTCGCGATCGCATAGGCCCCGGTGAACGAGCGGCCCGCCACGCGTCCGGCCTGCAGCCGGTCGTTCGGCATCTCCTGGAAGACGGTGGTCGCGACGCGCACCGAGAACAGCAACGCGCCGACCGCGGCCGCGCAGGCGAGCGACGCGCCCTGCCGCGAGAAACGGACCGATCGGGACGACACGTGACGAAGCTCAGGCGGCGGACACGTGCGAGTCCGCGTCAGACGTAGCGCACCGACAGCACTTCGTACTCGCGGATGCCGGCCGGCGCCCGCACCTCGGCCACGTCGCCCTCGACCTTGTTGATCAGCGCCCGCGCGATCGGGCTCGAGATCGAGATCTTGCCGACCTTGATGTCGGCCTCGTCGTCGCCGACGATCTGGTACACCACCTTCGCGCTCGACGTCATGTCCTCGAGCTCGACCGTCGAGCCGAACACGACCCGGCCTTCGGCATCGAGCGTCGCGGGATCGATCACGCGCGCGTTCGACAGCTTGCCTTCGAGGTCCTGGATGCGGCCCTCGATGAAGCCCTGGCGTTCCTTCGCGGCATCGTAGTCGGCGTTCTCGGAGAGGTCGCCGTGCGAGCGCGCCTCGGCGATCGCGTTGATGACGTTGGGCCGCTCGACGGTCTTCAGCTGATGCAACTCCTGCTTCATCAGTTCGGCGCCGCGGACGGTGATGGGGATCGTGATCATGCGGTGCTCATGCGGATTTGTGGTGGAAGTACGCAGCGGAACCGCCGCAAACGACAGAGGCCGCTGTCGACCAGTCCGCCGGCAGCGACCTCTGTGGGGGCCGCTCGGACGAGCGACCAAAGAAGGACGCTAGTTTAGGCCGCGGTGCAGCCCTTGTAAATCGAACACCGAGATCTCGTGACCGCGCTCGTGCATCAGCCGCATCCCCTCGACCGCGGCCAGCGCCCCCGCGATCGTCGTGTATTGCGTGACGCGCATCGCGAGCGCGGTGGTACGGATCGAGCGCGAGTCGGAGATCGCGTTCCGTTTTTCCTCGACGGTGTTGACGACCAGCGCGACGTCGCCGTTCTTGACCATGTCGACGATGTGGGGCCGGCCCTCGGCGACCTTGTTGACGCTCTCGCACGGGATGCCGGCCGCGACGATCGCGGACGCGGTCCCGCGCGTCGCGAGCAGCGGGAAGCCCATCGCCTGCAGCGTCCGCGCGACCTCAACGGCCTTCGGCTTGTCGGCGTTGCGGACGCTGATGAAGACCTTGCCCGGCGTCCTGCCGTCGATCGCCGACGGCGACGGCAGCCGCACGCCGGCCGCGAGCTGCGACTTGACGAACGCTTCGCCGAACGTCGTGCCGATCCCCATCACCTCGCCGGTGGACTTCATCTCCGGTCCGAGGATGGTGTCGACGCCGGGGAACTTCGTGAACGGGAACACCGCTTCCTTGACCGAGAAGTAGCCGGGTTCGACCTCGGCGCCGATCCCCTGCGCGTCGAGCGAGCGGCCGGTCATGCAGCGTGCCGCGATCTTCGCGAGCTGCAGCCCGGTCGCCTTCGACACGTACGGTACCGTACGCGAAGCGCGCGGGTTGACCTCGAGCACGTAGACGACCGACCCCGTCGCCGCGCTCTGCTGGATCGCGAACTGCACGTTCATCAGGCCGACCACGCCGAGCGCGCGGGCCATCGTCGCGGTCTGGCGCTTCAGTTCGGCGATCGTCTCGGCCGACAGCGAATACGGCGGCAGCGAACACGCCGAGTCGCCCGAATGGACGCCCGCCTGCTCGATGTGCTCCATCACGCCGCCGATGAAGACGCGCGACTGACGTTCATCGTCACCCGCGTCGCAGATCGCATCGACGTCGACCTCGATCGCATCGTTCAGGAAGCGGTCGAGCAGCACCGGCGAATCATGCGAAACCCGGACCGCTTCGCGCATGTACCGCTCGAGGTCGCGCTGCTCGTGGACGATCTCCATCGCGCGGCCGCCGAGCACGTAGCTCGGGCGGACCACCAGCGGATAGCCGATCTCCTCGGCGCGTTCCAACGCCTGCCGCTCGCTCCGCGCGGTGCGGTTCGGCGGCTGCAGCAGTCCGAGCTTCGCGATCAGTTGCTGGAAGCGCTCGCGGTCCTCGGCCATGTCGATCGCGTCGGGCGACGTGCCGATGATCGGGACTCCGGCGGCTTCGAGCGACTTCGCGAGCTTGAGCGGCGTCTGGCCGCCGTACTGGACGATTACGCCGACCGGCTTCTCCTTCGCGACGATCTCGAGCACGTCCTCGAGCGTGACCGGCTCGAAGTACAGGCGGTCGCTGGTGTCGTAGTCGGTCGACACGGTCTCGGGATTGCAGTTGACCATGATGGTCTCGTAGCCGTCCTCCGACAACGCCAGCGCCGCGTGCACGCAGCAGTAGTCGAACTCGATGCCCTGACCGATGCGGTTCGGGCCGCCGCCGAGCACGACGATCTTCTTCCGGTCGGTCGGCTCCGCTTCGCACTCGGCGTCGTCGAGCCCTTCGTAGGTCGAGTAGAGGTAGGCCGTGCCGGTCGCGAACTCGGCGGCGCAGGTGTCGACGCGCTTGTAGACCGGACGCACGCCGTCCGCGATGCGCCGCGCCCGCACCGCGTGCTCGGTCGTCTTCATCAGGTACGCGAGGCGGCGGTCCGAGAAGCCGGTCCGCTTCAGCCGGTACAGCGTCTCGCGATCGATCTCGCCGAGCTTCGTCCGCTCGAGCTTCAGCTCGATGTCGACGATCTCCTTGATCTGCGCGAGGAACCACGGATCGATGCGGGTCAGCTGCCCGACCTCGTCGACGCTCATCCCCATCGCGAACGCGTCGCCGACGTACCAGATGCGCTCGGGCCCCGGCTCGCCGAGCTCGATCTCGATCTTCTCGCGGTCCTTCGTCATCTCGTTCATGCCGTCGACGCCGACCTCGAGGCCGCGGAGCGCCTTCTGGAACGCTTCCTGGAAGGTGCGGCCGATCGCCATCACCTCCCCGACCGACTTCATCTGCGTCGTCAGATGCGGGTCGGCCTGCGGGAACTTCTCGAACGCGAAGCGCGGCACCTTGACGACGACGTAGTCGATGGACGGCTCGAAGCTCGCGGGCGTCGCTCCGTTCGTGATCTCGTTCCGGAGCTCGTCGAGCGTGTAGCCGACCGCGAGCTTGGCGGCGATCTTCGCGATCGGGAAGCCGGTCGCCTTCGACGCGAGCGCCGACGAGCGCGACACGCGCGGGTTCATCTCGATCACGATCATGCGGCCGCTCGCCGGATCGATCGCGAACTGCACGTTCGAGCCGCCGGTGTCGACGCCGATCTCGCGGAGGATCGCGATCGACGCGTTCCGCATCAGCTGAAATTCCTTGTCGGTCAGCGTCTGCGCGGGAGCGACCGTGATCGAGTCGCCGGTGTGGATGCCCATCGGGTCGAGGTTCTCGATCGAGCAGACGATGATGCAGTTGTCCGCCCGGTCGCGGACCACCTCCATCTCGAACTCCTTCCAGCCGATCAGCGACTCCTCGATCAGGAGCTCCTTCGTCGGCGACGCCTCGAGGCCGCGCTTGCAGATCGACTCGAACTCCTCGCCGTTGTACGCGATGCCGCCGCCGGTGCCGCCGAGCGTGAAGCTCGGCCGGATGATCGACGGGAAGCCGAGCGAGCGCTGCACGGCCCACGCCTCGTCGAGCGTGTGCGCGATGCCCGAGCGCGCTGAGCCGAGCCCGATCTTCGTCATCGCCGCCTTGAACTTGCTGCGGTCCTCGGCCTTGTCGATCGCCTCCGGCGACGCGCCGATCAGCTCGACGCCGTACTTCGCGAGCACGCCGTGGCGGTGCAGGTCGAGCGCGCAGTTGAGCGCGGTCTGGCCGCCCATCGTCGGCAGGATCGCGTCGGGCCGCTCGACCGCGATGATCTTCTCGACGACCGGCCACGTGATCGGCTCGATGTAGGTCCGGTCGGCGGTCTCCGGGTCGGTCATGATCGTCGCCGGATTCGAGTTCACGAGGACGACGCGATAGCCTTCCTCGCGGAGCGCCTTGCAGGCCTGCGCGCCCGAGTAGTCGAACTCGCAGGCCTGGCCGATGACGATCGGGCCGGCGCCGATGATGAGGATGGAACGGAGGTCGTTGCGCTTCGGCATGATCAGTTTTGAATGAAGCCGATGCGCTTCTTCGATGGGGACGGTGGGGTCATCAGTTCGCGGATCGCTTCGAAGACGTCGCGGAACTGGTCGTCGTATTTCCGTTCGAGCGCCGCGAGCTTCTTCGCGAGCTCCTTGTTCGACTCGAGCATCGAACGGAGCTTGACGAACGTGCGCATGATTTCAATGTTGACCGCGATGGCGCGATCGCTGCGCAGGACGCTCGACAGCATCGCGACGCCCTGCTCCGTGAAGGCGTAGGGCGGCGTGCGAGCACCGCCCCAACTTGAAATCACAGTTTGTGACTTCAAGTTGGCGAGCTCCTCGCGAGTCAGTTGAAAGCAGAAGTCGTCGGGGAAGCGACGGGCGTTGCGCGTGACGGCCTGGATCAGCGCGCGGCGCTCGACACCGTAGAGTTCGGCGAGATCGGTCGACAACATCACGCGCTGGCGACGCAGCAGGAAGATCCGCGACTCGATGCCGCGGACCAGTTGCTGCGCGTCGACCGCCGACCGCGGATCACCCACGCACCGCCTCCATCGACGCCTCCATCAACATCGTGAAGCGATCGAACAGGTACCCGATGTCGTGCGGTCCGGGGCTCGCCTCCGGATGCCCCTGGAAGCAGAACGCCGGCCTGTCGGTCCGCGCGAAGCCCTGCAGCGAGCCGTCGAAGAGCGACACGTGCGTCACGCGGCAGTTGGCGGGCAGCGAGGTCGCGTCGACCGCGAAGCCGTGGTTCTGCGACGTGATCAGCACCTGCTTCGTGTCGAGGTCCTGCACCGGATGGTTGGCGCCGTGATGGCCGAACTTCATTTTCAGCGTCTTCGCGCCCGACGCGAGCGCCATGATCTGGTGACCGAGGCAGATGCCGAACGTCGGCAGGCCGCGCTCGATCAGCGTGCGCGTCGCGCGGATCGCGTAGTCGCACGGCTCGGGGTCGCCGGGCCCGTTGGCGAGGAAGATGCCGTCGGGCTTCAGCGCCAGCGCGTCGTCGGCGCTGGCTTCCGCCGGCACGACCGTGAGACGGCAGCCGCGCTCGGCCAGCATCCGCAGGATGTTGTGCTTGACGCCGTAGTCGAACGCGACGACGTGGAAACGGCTCGGCGCGTCGTCGACGTAGCCGCGGCCGAGCTTCCAGACCGACGCGGTCCAGTCGTAAGGACGATCGACGCTGACCACCTTCGCGAGGTCGAGCCCCGCGAGGCCGGGGAAGCTGCGGGCCAGCGCGACCGCTTCATCGGCGTCGATGGTGTCGCCGGTCCCGGTCACGATCGCGCCGTTCTGCGCGCCGTGCGTGCGGAGGAGACGCGTCAGGCGCCGCGTGTCGATACCGGCGATCGCGACGCATCCCTCGGCCTTCAGGTAGTCCGGCAGGCTCCGCTCGGCCCGGAAGCTGGACACGACGCGCGGCAGGTCGCGGATCACGAGGCCCGCCGCATGGACCTTCGTCGACTCGACGTCCTCGGCATTGGTGCCGGTGTTGCCGATGTGGGGATAGGTCAGCGTGACGATCTGGCGGGCGTAGCTCGGGTCGGTGAGGATCTCCTGGTACCCGGTCATCGCCGTGTTGAACACCACCTCGCCGATCGCCCGGCCGGTCGCGCCGATGGAAAGGCCGCGAAACACCGACCCGTCGGCGAGCGCGAGCAGGGCCGGCCCGTTGGCGTGCGGGTCCGGCGGGAAGAAGTCGGTCGGCAACAAGAAGAACCCCTGTCATGGCCGGCCTCGAGCGGCGGTCGCGGTTCGTCGACCTGCAGGACGCACCCCTGCACGGAGAGGGCGGCGCGGGCCCGAGGGGATCGGCGAATCGCCGAGCGCGTTCGTGCGACGGCTGGAGATAAACTTGTCGATTATACCGTGTCGACCTCGTCCGGCGCCGCCGCCGGAACGACGCAACGCCGAACGCCCCATCCGCCGCACCCATCCGAGAAGCCGAGCATGAATCAACTGGACCAGCTGAAGCAGTACACGACGGTCGTCGCCGACACCGGCGACTTCGAAACGATGCGCGACTTCATGCCGCAGGACGCCACGACCAATCCGTCGCTGATCCTGAAGGCGGTCGGCAAGGACGCGTACAAGTCGCTGGTCGAGAAGGTCGTGCAGGACAACAAGACCGCGGCGCCGGTCGACGTCATCGATCACCTGCTGATCGCGTTCGGTGCCGAGATCCTGAAGATCGTCCCGGGCCGCGTCTCGACCGAGGTCGACTCGCGCTTCTCGTTCGACACCGCGTCGACGATCGCGAAGGCGCATCACATCCTGTCGCTGTACCGCACCGAGGGCATCGAACGCGACCGCGTTCTGATCAAGATCGCGTCGACATGGGAAGGCATCCGCGCCGCCGAGATCCTCGAGCGCGAAGGGATCCACGTGAACATGACGCTGATGTTCGGGATGCCGCAGGCGATCGAGGCGGCGGAGGCCGGCGCGACGCTGGTCTCGCCGTTCGTCGGCCGCATCACCGACTGGTTCAAGAAGTCGGAAGGCAAGGAGGGCTACGCGCCGGCCGAGGACCCCGGCGTGCTGTTCGTGCGCGGCGTCTACGCGGCCTTCAAGAAGCTCGGCTACCCGACGCAGATCATGGGGGCGAGCTTCCGCAGCGTCGACCAGGTGCTCGGTCTGGCCGGCTGCGACCTGCTGACGATCAGCCCCGACCTGTTGAAGAAGCTGACCGAGAGCGACGACCGCGTCACGCCGCAACTCGACGCCGCGTGGGCCGGAAGCCAGCACGTCGAAGCGACGATCTACGACGAATCGAAGTTCCGCTTCGAGATGAACGACGACGCGATGGCGACCGAGAAGCTTGCCGAAGGCATCCGTACGTTCGCGGCCGACGCGGTCAAGCTCGAGAAGCTGATCGCCGACATGCAGTAGGCGATCTGGACCCGCCGGCCGGCCGTTCAGTACACGACGACCGAACGGATCGACTCGCCGCGCTTCATCAGTTCGAAGCCCTCGTTGATGTCGTCGAGCTTCAACGTGTGCGTGATGAGGTCGTCGATGTTGAGGCGGCCGTCCATGTACCAGTCGACGATCTTCGGCACGTCGGTACGCCCGCGCGCGCCGCCGAATGCCGAGCCCTTCCAGACCCGGCCGGTGACGAGCTGGAACGGTCGCGTGGCGATCTCGGCACCGGCCTCGGCGACGCCGATCACGATCGACTGTCCCCAGCCCTTGTGGCAGCACTCGAGCGCCTGGCGCATCACCTTCGTGTTGCCGATGCATTCGAAGCTGTAATCGGCGCCGCCGTCGGTGAGCTGCACGATCGCGTCGACGACGTTGTCGACCTTGGACGGGTCGATGAAGTCGGTCATGCCGAATTTCCGCGCCATTGCCTCGCGTGCCGGATTGAGGTCGACGCCGATGATCTTGCCGCCGCCGACCATCTTCGCGCCCTGGATGACGTTGAGGCCGATGCCGCCGAGCCCGAAGACGACGACGTTGGCGCCGGCCTCGACCTTCGCCGTGAACAGCACCGCGCCGACCCCGGTGGTGACGCCGCAGCCGATGTAGCAGACCTTGTCGAACGGCGCGTCGCTGCGGATCTTCGCCAGAGCGATTTCGGGGACGACGACGTGGTTGGCGAACGTCGACGTGCCCATGTAGTGGAAGATCGGCTGGCCGTCGATCGAGAAGCGGCTGGTCGCATCGGGCATCAGCCCCTTCCCTTGCGTGGAGCGGATCGCCTGGCACAGGTTCGTCTTTCGCGACAGGCAGAACTTGCACTGGCGGCACTCGGGCGTGTAGAGCGGGATGACGTGGTCGCCGGCCACGAGCGACGTGACGCCGGGTCCGACCTCGAGCACGACGCCGGCTCCTTCGTGGCCGAGGATCGACGGGAAGATGCCTTCCGGATCGGCGCCGGACAGCGTGTACCAGTCGGTGTGACAGATGCCGGTCGCCTTGACCTCGACCAGCACCTCGCCGGCTTTCGGACCCTCGAGCTCGACCTCTTCGATGGTCAGCGGGGCGCCCGACTTCCAGGCGATGGCGGCTTTCGTCTTCATGCCTCTTTCCTTCTCGTTGGATGGTGTCCGGGACAGTGCCCGGGTGCGCGATCTTCGCGAGCCCTGCGACGGCAGGGCTCCTAAGCCTCTCAGGCCGCGAGCTTGCCCGACGTCTTGCCGATGTGCGTCGCGATCGCGTCCATCAGCGGCGGCGACAGGCAGTCGTACGGCTCGAGCCCGAGCTCCTTCAGGCGGCTGCGCACCGCGTCCATCCCGGCGGGGTCGTAGCCCTGCTCGATGATCGACGACACGAAGGCCGCGAACGTCGGTGGGGACCATCCCGTCTCGCTCGACAGCTCGGTATGGATGAAGTCGAGCCCGTAGAACGGATGGCCCTTGTTCTCGATCCGCCCGAACATGTGCGTGCCGCAGCCCGTACACGCATGACGCTGGATCGCCGCGCTCTCGTCGACGATCTTCAGCTTGTCCTCGTTCTCGGTGACCTTCAGCGCGTCGCGCGAGACCACCGCGACCATCGAGAACTTCGCATCGCCCGGCTTCCAGCATTTCGAGCAGCCGCAGACGTGGTTGTGCGCCGACTGCGCCGAGACCGCGACCTTGGCCGGCCGGTCCGCGCATTGGCAGACCAGCGTGCCGCCGCTGAAGCCGGGAGAAGCCGCGCCGATGCCCTGGTCGACCGATGGATGAATCGGGACTGAACTCATGAGTCTCTCCTTTGAATGACCGCGTTGAATGCTGCTCGTCGTGTTCGCTTCCAGTTGCTCCTCAATGCAATGCGACGCCCCACGGCAGCTTCCCCGTGGGAATGTCGGCGGCGCGCTTGAGACCGACGGTATCGACGACCGTCACACCGCCGGCGCGTCCGCACGCCACGTAGAGCTTCGCGCCGTCGGCGGTCAGCGCCATGTTCCACGGTCGCTCGCCGACCGGGATCGTCGCGACGACCGCGAACGTCGCCGCGTCGACGACCGCGACGGTCGCGTCGCCCCCGTTCGAGACGTACAGCCGACGGCCATCGCCCGCGACGACGATGCCGTTGCTGCGGCGGCCGGTCCGCAGCTTCCGGACGATCGCCGCGGACGCGGTGTCGATCTCGTACACCTCGTCCGCGTTCTCCGCGGCGACGTACGCGAGCCGGCTGTCCGGCGAGAAGCCGATGCCGCGGGGCCGCGCGCCGACGGCCACTTGCGCGATCTGCGTGCGCCGGTCGAAGTCGATGACGTCGACTGCCCCGCCCTCTTCCGCGCTGACGAGCACCCGCTTGCCGTCCGGCGAGAACATCGCGTGCTCCGGGTTCTGGCCGCGCACCTTGACGACGAACGCCACGCGCGAGGCCTCGACGTCGACGAAGGCCACGTCGTTGCTGCTCTCGACGGCGACGGCGATCCATCGTCCGTCCCGCGAGATCCCGACGCCTTCGGGCGACTCGCCGAGCGCGATCCTTCCGGACACCGCGCGGGTCACGGCGTCGATCACGATCAACTGGTTGTTCGGCTGGTCGCTGACGTATACCCGGGCGCCGTCGGGCGTGACGACGATGCCGCGCGGCTTGCCGCCGGTGCGGACCTCGCCCACGACCCGATCGGTCGCGACGTCGACGACGCTGACCGTGCCCGACCCTTCGTTCGGCACGTAGGCGAAACTCGCGGCCACGGCCCACGCGGGCAGCAGCGTCAGCAGCGAGCAGATGCGAAGGAGCGGCGACAAGGGAACCTCCAGGCGTGGCGAAGGAGCGGAGGGCTAACGGGGGACCGACACACGCGGGCGTCGCAGGGTCAGCCGGGAGAACGGACGATCGCGATCGATCCACGCATGCTTCAGCGTGGCTGCCACATGAACGGTCACGAGGACGATCAGCGCATAGGCCGCGACGTCGTGCAGCGTGTTGAGCGCGTTGTAGATCGACGGCGCGTCGGGTCCCCACGGCGGCAGCGTCCATGTCCCGAAGAACCTGACGCCGTACTTGCTGAAGTTGGACGCCGCGTACCCGGCGAGCGGAATCACGACCATGCAGGCATACATCGCCGCATGGTTCGCGCGCGCCGCGGTCGCCTGCCAGCGCGGAATCCCGGGCGGCAACGGCGGCGGACGATGCGTCCATCGCCAGGCCAGCCGCGCGACGATCGCGATGCCGAGCACGATGCCGATCGACTTGTGCAGGTTGACGGCCGGTCCGCGAAGCGGGCTCCCGCGCGCGAGCTCGCGGAGATAGAACCCGAAGACGGCCTCGGCGAGCAGCGCAACGCCGATCACCCAGTGCAGCACGACGGTCGTCCGCGTGTAGACGGCGTGCGGCGACGCCAGCCCGCGACGGACGGTCGCGTCCCGTGCGGACGGCGCCGGCGTCGCGCCGGGCCGCGAAGGGGAGTCGCTCGTGACGGTCATCGGCTTGTCCTCATGTCGGATCGCGCCGCAGCGCGGCCCGCTCGAGCCGCAGATACAGGTCCTGGACGTTCTCCCGATGCTGCGTCGGGTAGAGCCGCCAACTCCGGTATTCGGGCAGGTCGGCCGCGTCCAGCGTGGCCGGCAGGCTCCTGCCCTCGTCGAACAGGCGTGAGACCACCTGCTCGAGCGCCCGCAGGTAGCCGAGCGTCCGCCGCGCCGTGACGGGCGCGCCGATCGGCCCGTGGCCGGGGACGATGAGCGCCACGTCGAGTGTGGCGATGCGCTCCAGCGCGGCGATCCAGCCGTCGAGGTCCGCATCGCGGATGCGCGGGATGCGATCGATCGAGACCAGCTCGCCGGTGAACAGCACGCCGGTCCGCCGATCGAGGACCATCAGGTTGCCGGGCGCGCTGCCGCGCCCGAGATACAGCAGGTCGACGGTTCGACCGCCGAGGTCGATCGTCGTCGTCGCGTCGATCGAGCGGTCGGGTACGACGACGCGGCTGCCGGACATCGCGTCGTCGCCGAGCGTCCTCTTCAATCGTCCGAGACAGATCTCGCAACGCTCGGCGATCAGCGCCGCGGCGTCGCGATGCGCGAGTACCGGGACGCCGCGATCCTGGAACGCCGACGAACCGAAATGGAACTCCTGGATCGGATCGGTCAGGACGACCATCTGCAGCGGCACCGCGGTGACGGACGCGATCGTCGCGACGAACTGCAAGCCGAAGCGATGCGAGACGCCCGCGTCGACGACCAGCACACCGCGGGTGCCGACGATGAAGCCGAGGTTGCCGACGACGCCGTGGTTGCCGGTCGATACCTCGCCGAGGTCGGCGACGAGCGCATGAACGCCCGGGGAGACGGTCGCGAAGGTCTGCGCGGCCGCGAGCGACGACGCCAGCGAGACCGCGCCGAGCAGAAGCATCCCGCCGATGCGGACGGCCGACCGATCCCGGGCGCGCGCGGCCCGGCGTTCCGCCGTCGCGGACGAGCGGCGGATGGTCGGCGCTATGCTCGCTGTCCGGCGCAGGCCGCCCTCGATCGACCGGATCGACGGGCGCTCGGCGCGCTCGACACGAGGAACACGCAGATGCACGGAGCCGCCGTTCGATCGTTCCGGCGCGCGCGATCGCGACCGGCTCTCGTCGCGCTGTGGCTCGGCGCCGTGCTGGGCTTGGCGCCCGCATCGGCAGCCGTCGCCGAAGCCGCGTTGCCGACGCTCGCCGTGCTCGACTTCGACCTGCTCGACGACCAGCGCGAACTCGCGCCCGACACGACCCTCGGTCCCCGGCTCGCCGCGATCCGCATCCGGCTCGCCGAGGCGCTCGAGCGCGAAGGCCTGTACGCGGTCGTCGACAACGGCCCCGCACGCGCGCTGATCGACGCGTCGCGCGCCACGCAGGACCTGCATGCCTGCAACGGCTGCGAGCTCGCGATCGCCCGCAGCCTCGGCGTCGATCGAGTGCTGGTCGGATGGGTGCAGAAGGTCAGCAACCTGATCCTCAACATCAACCTGCAGATCGAGGACACGGCGACCGGGCGCGTCCTGCTGAACAAGTCGGTGGACCTTCGCGGCAACACCGACGAGTCGTGGCGACGCGGCATCGACTACCTCGTGCGCGACATGGTCGAGAAGCACCAGGGCGGGACACGCTGAGCGGTCCACGGCGTTCACGGCGCGCTTCCCGCCGACCCGCCCGCCGCGGGCCTGACGGCGATCCGATCGGTGAACGTGAGGTCGCGCGAATCGACCACCTCGGCCGTCAGCTCGCCCGGTCCTTCGGGCGTGAAGAAGAACCGGAAGTTCGGGTTCTCGCTGATCGAGAAGTCGACGTCCGCCTCCATCACGGGGCGGCCGGCGTACGCGATCGAGATCCTTCGCACGAAGTACGGCGGCTCGTAGAGACGGGTCACCTGATCCATCGCGAGCCCGGAGCTGTTCGGATGGCTGATCATCAGTTGCGCCTGCACCGGCCGGCCGCTCGCCACCGGCTCGTCGAACCGCATCTTCATGCGTCCCACGTTCGCGATCGCCGCGCGCGCGTCCTTGCCGGCCGGTGCCGAGCACCCGCCCGACGCCTTCACCCAGCGCGTCACCATGTGGAGGCTGCCGTCGTTCATCTCGGCGATCGCCCGCAGGTGCGTGTATTCCTCGATGCGGACGCGCGTCTCGATGTCGGCGCGCCCGCGCCGCTCGTCGAAGTGGAACACCGCCGCGATCGGCGACGGATTGCGATCGATCACGAGATAGAGCTTGTCGATGAAGCGGGCCGGCGACTGCTCGACTTCCGCATGGATCGTGATCGGGACCGTCGCCGCGTCCTCGGCCCGCGTCGGCGCGTCGAGACGCAACACGGCCGACGCGTTCTCCGCGATCGGACGCGACTGGAACAGGCTCGCGCGGACCCGCTGCCAAATCGGGCTGTCGCCGGGGGCGGGTTCGCCGTCGGCCACGGCCGGCATCGCCGCGGTCGTCCACAGCATCATCGCCGCGGCGACGCAGGCGCTGGAGGCCGCCCGTCCGTCGAAGCGCGAGAGGTTCATCAGTCCTCCCACTCGTATTCGGCGTAGGCCGCCGTGACGTTGCGGCGATGGAAGCTGTCGAAGAGGAGCCAGTTCCCGCGTTGATCGTTGCCGACCGAGTCGACCGCCTGCTGCATCGTCCGATGTTCCTTCAGCGCCCGACGCACGCCCGACTGCAGCGACTCGAGGTACGCGCGCTCGGCCGCGAGCGATGGGGCGAACGGCGCGTCGACCGGTCCGTGCCCGGGCACCACGTGCGCCGGCGGTCGGGCCCGCGCCCACGCGTCGAGCACCGCGAGCCAGCCGCGCACGCTGCCGTCGACGACCGGGACATGGCCGACGAACAGCAGGTCCGACAGCCACCAGGTATCGGTCTGCTCGTCGACGACGGTCAGGTCGTTGTCGGTGTGCGCCGGCCGCGATGCATGCAGCCGGACCGGGCGGTCGCCGAGATCGAGCGTCCGGTCCGCCTCGACGACCAGCGTCGGCGCGACGATCGCCGAACCGGCCGCGAGATCGCCGAGGTCGCGCCGCAGCGCCCGCAACTGGTTGCCGCCGCGCGCCGCCAGCGCCGCGGG